>SSGY01000047.1 GCA_008017145.1 Neisseriales bacterium | reverse complement strand
GTCTTTGCCAAGTAATTTTGCAGCACGCCCAGCTACATATTTGTGTGAAGTACCATGAAAACCATAGCGACGAACTTTATGTTCCTGATATATTTCATAAGGCAGTGAATACATAAATGCTTCAGCAGGCATCGTTTGGTGAAATGCGGTATCAAAGACTGCGACCATTGGTGTATTTGGCATTAATTCCTGACAGGCTTTAATTCCGGTGATATTAGCTGGATTATGTAACGGAGCTAGTTTTGCACATTCTTCCAAGGCTTCCATGACAGTTGCATTAATAATTACCGAAGCAGCATATTTTTCCCCGCCATGTACTACACGATGTCCAACGGCATTGACTTCTGCCATTGTGTTAATCACGCCCATTATCTCACAACATAGCACTTTGGTTACACAAGCTACTGCGCTTTTATGATCGGTAATTGGGGTGCCATTGGCAAGTTGTTTCTCTGCATCAATAATGAATTTTTGCTCACCTTTACGATGAGTTAAAACTGCACCTGACAGACCAATTCGTTCCACCAAACCACTGGATAAAACGCTCTCAGTCGTGGTTTCAATTAGTTGATATTTTAAAGATGAGCTGCCGCAGTTTAGAACAAGTATTTTCATGAGTATCCCTCTGTTATAAAATAAACCTAGGCGATTATTATAACGCAGTTCTTACCCTAGAAACTAAATTAACCTTATTTAATTTGCTGTTGTTGGTAGCAATCGCTGATTTGCTGGTGAAGATAGTTTGCCAGTAATTCGCGATCGGCAAAATCTGCCGCAGCAACAGGTGGTAAAACTGTAACATTAATAGTTAAGCTACGCAAGCGCAGAGTATTCATTACAGTTTTCATCCAACCAACTTTAGCAAACGAAACTTCACGGGCTAGACGATTATTCTCTTTACGGTAACTAAATACGACTGGGAAAATTTTACTATTTGCCATTCGTGCTGCTTCCAAAAGTGGTGCTTTAAATGGTAAAACTTCTTTACCTACGCTAGTTTTCCCCTCGGGAAAAAGCCCAATACTAGCGCCTTCGCGGAGCAACTGTGCAACGTGTTGATTAACATTAATAAGTTCTTTTTTATTTTTACGGTTGATGAAAATTGTGCCACCAGCCTGAATCACTCGATTTAGAATAGGCCACTGTAACATTTCTATTTTGCCAATAAATTGCACAAAACAAGTACGGTACATAACAACCGTATCCATCCAAGAAATATGATTGGAAACAACCATTGAGTTGCCTAGTTCATGGTTGGATAGTGGGTAACCATGAAAATAGAGTTTGGCACCAGTTGAAGCAATCAAGCAGCGAGTCCAAATCATGCGTACTTGCTGGCGAACAAAGGATTTTGAAAATGGGTAAATAATTAATACGGCTAAAACCATAATTGCCATACTAGCTATAACAGCACTAAAACGCAACCAAGCTACGATACTACGGATCATTATAAACGACTTTCACAAGAAAAATAACATCTCTATTTTACATCGCGATAATTTATTGGATACTCCCAAGGATTATTTAGTTTTGGAGGTAGTTATTTTAGCTTAAACCTATAATAATTTCTAGCTAAATCATCTACTTTTAGAAATAATAAAGCAGAGTTATAATTTACTCTGCTTTATTAGACTTAAATTTAGTGTTTAAGCATATTGTGATGACTGCTTAATAATGAAGGTTGTGTAAATAATACACTAGCTGCTAATTCTCGCGTTAGGAACTCATGAAAATGCTTCATCCCTTCTTCCGTTGGTAGTTGATAAGGTCCAAAGTCTTCTTTACCTTGACGGTAAAGGGCTTTGCGCCCTTCATGCATGCGGTAACAAATTTCATCATCTTCTTTTGCTGTTTCAAAGTAAACTTGTTGTTGAATTGCTACATACTCCTCATCAAAACCTAGAATTTCGTCAGGATAATAAAACTCAGTGATAACTCGGCATTTTTCAGGTGCTACTGGTTCAACTACTGAAATAACAATACATTTGGGATAACATTCAATCATGATATTGGGGTAGTATGCCATCCATATTGCGCCAAACTCTGGGATATCTCCATTATGAGCTTCCAGAACTTTTTTGCTCCAGTCACTATATAGCTTGCTTCCTCCTTGAGTAAGTTGATTTTTAGTCGGAACAATTTGAAAATGATGCCAATTACCAAAATTCCAACTTAGATTTGCACAATCAACAAAATTACCTAAACCAGGATGATATGGATCGACATGGTAGTCTTCGGCATAAACTTCCATAAAGGTTTTCCAGTTGAAATTATAATCAGTTATCACAGTGTTACTATACTGATAATTTTCAAAATTGATATATTTACCAAATTTGCCTAGATTTGCCAAGTCTTGTTGGATATCACGATTATTTTTAAATAATAGTCCATTCCAGTTAATCAACGGTGCAACAGTGAGGTTTTTACATTGCGGCAATTCTGGAAAAAGTGGAGCTCCAATTAGTGTTCCCTGTGCATTGTACGTCCATCGATGCAGATCACAAACTATATGTTGGCTATTACCATGACCTTTCATCATAATTGCTTGACGATGGCGACAAATATTATCAATTAGCAAATGCTCATTTCCATTGTTATAAACTAATTTACTATGGTCTAGCCATTCAATTGAGCGGTAATCATACTGATTAACTGCCATGAGCTGATGAGCTATATATTGCGGAGCTTGAGAAAATAGTTTCGCTTGTTCAATATCAAAGTATTGTTGTTCAAAGTAACTGGCTAAAGAGGGTGTGTTCATAAATTTCCTTTCTAATCCAAATTAAACCGTAGTTCAATTTAATTTAACACCAGAAGATAACCATGAAACCGGAAATAAATTTCCTGATAAGGAGAGTATTTTACCCCATCTAGATAGTTGTGGGCAAGGCTTACTCAAGGTATAAAATATGTTTTAGGTATGATTTAGACATAAAAAGAGGTAGCGATAAAATTAGCTACCTCTTTTTGAAGTTGATTAGATTAGATTCGTGAACTATTTTTTACAATATTTGCAATATGATCAATTTCAGATTGCAAAGCACTAAAATTGGCGAGCTTCCATTCCCAATTAGGCGATCCAACAGTGCCTGGCGTATTTAATCTTGAGCTATCATCTAGACCAATGATATCCTGAGCAGGGAAGATAACGTATTCTGCCTGATAATTCAATATGTAGGCAAGAATTGCGGATTTAATATTTTCATCACTTGCATGGAAATATTCGCGAAGAGCATGTCGTTGCTCATGGCTTAGACTATTGTACCAGCCCATTAGGGTGCTATTGTCATGTGTTCCAGTATAAACGATGGTATTGACAGTTTTTTCAAGTGCTGAATTATCCAAATGCGGTTCAAAAATAAACTGGAATATTTTCATTCCTTTAAGATTATAGTGATCCCGTAAGTCTAAAACTTCCTTACGTAAATCACCTAAATCTTCGGCAACAATTTTAATCTCAGGTAGTTCACGATAAATTGTATCAAAGAGGGCATAACCAGGAGCTTCAATCCATTCACCCTCAACTGCTGTTGGGCAACTGGCTGGGATTTTCCAATAAGTATCAAATGCTCGGAAGTGATCAATCCGAATAATATCAAAAGCAGTAGCATTACCTCGCAAGCGCTCAATCCAAAATTTAAACCCGTCAGCTTCTAGAGCCTCCCAATTATAGAGTGGATTTCCCCAACGTTGTCCAGTAGCCGAGAAATAGTCAGGTGGTACGCCTGCAATGAAAGTAGGTTGTTGATTTTCATCAAGCAAAAATATATCTTGGTTTTCCCAGACATCAAGAGAATCCATGCCAATATAGATTGGAATATCACCCATAACCTGAATACCAAGATTATTGGCATATTGTTTCAGTGCAAACCATTGGCGATAAAAAATGAATTGTAAAAACATTTCATAATCAATTTGCTCTTGAAACGGTGTCAAATCTAACGCATTATCTTTAATCCAGTTTTTATGTGCAGTAGGCCAATCTGTCCAAATTTTTAAATCATTAGCTTTTTTGAGCGTCAAAAATACAGCATAGTTTTTCAACCATGGAGTAATTGTGCTAAATTGCACGTACTCAGCACGTAGCTTGTTACTTGCTTTAAAGTTGGCAAAAGCCTTACGCAACATTGGTTCTTTATGTCTACGTACTGCTTGATACTCAATTGTAGTTGGCTTATCTGAGTTAAATTTAATGAGATCTGCAGGTGTAAGCAATTCGTCTGTCACCAAGCGATCAACACTTATGTATAGCTCATCACCCGCAAATGATGAATAAGCCTGATAAGGTGAATTGCCATAGCCAAGTGGATTAAGTGGCAAGACTTGCCAAATCTTAAGCTGCATTTGATGAATAATATCAACAAATTTATAAGCTTCTGTCCCAAAGTCACCAATTCCATAGTTAGATGGAAATGATGCTACTGGCATTAGTATCCCTGCTGATCTCATATTAATCCCTCTTAAATTTAGTTTAAATCAATTTTCCAAATATCCTGATTATAATCACGAATCGTGCGATCAGAACTAAAATAACCTGCTTTAGCAATATTAACTAAGCTCATTCTGTTCCATTCTTCGCGATTTTCATAATCAGATAACATTTGATCTTTAGTTTTTATGTAATCGACAAAATCAATTAGTGTCATATACCAATCTTTGGTAATTAGCTCATGATGTAATTGGTCTAAGCGCTCTTTGGTTCCAATAGCTAACATTCCAGGTGAATTAATAAAATCTACTGCACGTTTAATTAGTGGATCATAGAAGTAGTAATCCCATGAATGATAACCATTGGTACGATATAATTCAATGATTGTATTGCTATCTTTACCAAAAGAGTAGATATTATCTGGACCAACTAATTCAGCAATTTCAACATTCGCTCCATCCATTGTTCCAACTGTAACTGCTCCATTAAGCATAAATTTCATATTTCCAGTACCGCTGGCTTCTTTTGATGCCAATGAAATTTGCTCGGAAATATCTGCTGCTGGAATCAGCTTTTCTGCAACAGTTACGTTGTAGTTTTCCACGAAGACTACTTGCAGATGTGGGCTAACTTCTGGGTCATTGTTTATTAGTTGTTGCAAACATAAAATCAAATGAATTACATGCTTAGCAATAGTATATGCAGGGGCAGCTTTACCACCAAAAATAACAGTCAATGGGCGACTTGGTAGTTTTCCTTCTTTGATTTCCAAATATTTATGAATAACATATAATGCATTCATTTGCTGACGTTTGTATTCATGAATCCGTTTAACCTGTACATCAAAAATAGACTGGGGGTTAAGCTCTATACCCGCAGTGGTCTTAATATAATCAGCAAATTGTTGTTTCTTCGTTTGCTTAATAACGCCTATTTGAGCCAGTACATTATTATCATCTTTATAGTCCATCAATTTATCTAATTCGAGTGAGTTAAATTTAAAGTCATTGCCGATTGTTTTAGCCAGAAAATCAGTTAGTTCGGTATTGGATTGCATTATCCAACGTCTGAAAGTGATTCCATTGGTTTTATTGTTAAATTTATTCGGATAAATATCATTGAATTGTTTTAACTCGCTATGCTTTAAAATTTCGGTGTGCAAAGCAGCAACGCCATTTACGCTAAAGCCATAATGGATGTCAATTCTTGCCATATGTACACGTCCATCATGATCAATAATATCAAGTGACGGATCGCTGTATTGAGCTTTAACTGCGGCATCAAGATATTTAATGATATTAATAATTGCGGGTGGTACAACTTTTTCTAAATAAGACAGTGGCCATTTTTCCAATGCTTCAGCCAAGATAGTATGATTGGTGTAAGCAATACTACGCTTAATAAT
>SSGY01000163.1 GCA_008017145.1 Neisseriales bacterium | reverse complement strand
TTTTGCAAATTTATCTAAATCATCTTGCCAGCCTTAAAATCTACCAATTTCAGCCCACCAGTAAACTGACAGTGTGCCAGTTCTTTGAAAGATTGCCAACGCCCTGCCCATTCAAGTCCAACGCTTTCAGCAATCTCACCACATTTAGTAAATAACTTGGTATCATTCCACGGGATTTGTCCATTAATTACCGGAGCAAAGTCAAACGCTACACGGTAATTATGAAAAGATTCACCAGCTTTGGCATTGGTTACAATCCTACCAGCAGCAGTACGACCTTGAGCATATAAAGCATTTTGGCTTTCATGATCTCGGTATGTGCTTGTGAGCATAACTTTGATATCCTGCTCTGCACACTTGGCAATGAATTGCTCACAAAGAGCTTTTACTCTAGGGTGCAAGTCGTTAATATCTCGACTATTGATCATTTTGTTGCTCCACATTTGCAATTTGAGCTTCGGATAAGTCACATTCAAGCTTAACAGTGTTACAAACTAATTCGCTATAACCAAGATCTGTATCAGCCTTTTGATATAGTTTAAAGTTTGTCATATCATGCACGGTAGTCCATTGTGTCCAATCAACATCAGGAGAAAGAGTGCTATGATTTGCCGAAGTACCCTTAATAACAATAGTGGTCCCTATTACTTTATCTAATAGTAACATTGCTTCATTAGTATCTTTTGGTTCCGCTTCATCAAGAGCCAATGACTTCAACATAACAGCACGAACGTAGCGATCAGCTGGCAGTCCGCTACCTGGTAAACTGCGCTGATTATTACCAAAACCAGTGGTCGCCATTTCATGACCCATTACTTTACCTTTGGTAATATTGAATTTCTCAGTAAGCCCAACATAATTACGCAAATTTTCTTTATGCCATGAAAATTTAGGTGCATTAGTTAATACACCATACGGGTCTTTATAAAATACTGGTACGCCTGCTTTACCGTCACGGCTTTCAAATTCGACAACATATTGCGCTCCGCTTGGATCAGCTAATCCAAGATGAATAGTTGCGTATTGTTGAATGTACTCAACTGGCACATTAACACGTTTCTTACCGACCAAAACTTCTTCGCCATCAGGATTGATTGAAGGAGCAGCATCAAATAATTTAATTACATCAGCAACAGTTGCGCAAGTGCCCAAAATTAATTGCGGCAACGTTAAACCAGATAAACAATCTGCTGGGATTTTAACTGAAGCATCAAAGCTAGTTTGAGGTAACCATAAGGTTCCAAGCGATAAGCCAGCCTCATTTAACCCATCAGATACGGTACGAACACCAAAATGCTTACCAGCAAATACAAAACCAATGTCAGAGAACTTAGCTTTAAAATCAAATTTAGTAGTGCCATTTTCAGTACCTTCTACCTGATTTTGTAACTTAAGCCCAGCTTTAAATAACCCAACTTTTTGACCAGTTGGACTAGCAAAATCCATTGTCCTAACGGAAATTGCTATTTTTCTTTTTGGATTGATATAATTGATTTTAGTACACATTTATTTTTCCTCCGATAAATGTTTGTTATTTTGTTGATGTAATTCATCTAATCCAGATATCACCAACATTACTATCTGGCAGATTGGGATAATAATAAATATAAAAATATCTCCTGAGTAGAGTTCCACTCCCAAAATTTTGACTTTAAAAATAATATATGATGGAATAAAAGCTGTTATCGACATTCGGTACCACTCAACTACTTTCGTAAATTTTTGACTAAGTACCAGATAAAATTCAAAAAAAGCGAATAAAACCCATAAGATTCCGATGTAAATCAATTGTGGTACATGTGGCATGGTTGTATTAAAAATATTAATCGCATCTGTTCCCCTGTCAATATCAAACATGCCAAGCCCTATTAAACAAAAAATACAAATAGCCTCAATACCGGCAATTAAAATTCTATTTTTTTCAGTTAATAATCTAATCATTTGTCTATACATTTTCATCATCCTTTGTGTAATTAAGTTTAACGCCCAAAAAATTGACAGGAATTTTTTTCAGCATGGCAATTGCTGCCAATACACTAAAAAACGACATCCCCATCATTGCCAGCCAAAACTTGTGTTCAGAACTTAGTCCGGCCAAAAAAGATTCCATAGCTACCCTTTCAACTAAAATTGGAATGCCGTTAATAATATGTTACTGTTCTGGCAAACCATTGTAACTGCAACATAATTTCGAATATTGTCTGCTGCATTTGAGATTAAAAATTCAAAGGTATATTCATTTTTGTTTAGAATAGTGTATGGTTTATCTGTCACGATTTTTGCATCAGAATTTGCCTTGATTATTAATTTAAGCTTATGAGTAGGAATTACTGTTGTAGTCTCACCATAAAAAACTAAATATTTAATAAAATTATTACTAAATCGGTTCCGCTGCATGTCAACTATAAATTCAACAGTACCATTACCAGAATTAACTTGTCGACCATCATAGTTAAAATACATCTGACTAGCCAGTGTAATCAAACTATTAGTTCCAAGCTTATTAGTTCTATGCCATGAAGTGCGGCTCGGATTTGAGTCGTCAATTACAGCTGGTAATGCCAGATACCCTTTTTCATTGTATGAACTAGCTGTTATTTTGATTAATTTCTGGTTACAATTCCATGCGGCAGGATTATTAAACAATTTAGTAACATCAATTTTGAATGCAATATACTCAGTACTTACATACAAAGCTGTTGGCAGTTTGGCAACTTCCACCGAGACTCGGACATAGACCAGCATATCGTGAGCAATTTCGTTATCCGTTCCATCAATTTTAACTGTTGTTGTTCCTAGGTTCACTGCAAATACCATGTACTTAAAAGTATCATAATTGCTATCAAGAATTGCTGGTACAGAAATGATAATTTCTTTACTTGGAAAAGGTTTCTTGATATCAATAGTAGTTACCGCTGGGATCAAAGTTTTATCATATTCAACGGTATATCCTTTGCCATAGTTAAATTCATAAACAGGTAGGCAGGTTTCATCATTACCATCACGACCGTCTTTACCTGGAGGACCAGTATCGCCTTTGTCACCTTTTGCGCCAGTTAATCCACGTTCGCCTTGTGCTCCAACGTCGCCTTTTTCTCCCTTGACTCCTTGTGCTCCATCTTTTCCAGGAATACCCTGCTCACCACGTTCACCTTGTGGTCCAGCTTCTCCTTTGTCTCCCTTAGCTCCTTGTGCTCCATCTTTTCCGGGAATACCTTGTTCGCCACGTTCACCTGTGTCACCTTTTTGCCCATCAGTACCAGGATCGCCCTTGTCACCTTTATCGCCTTTTGCCCCGCTGGCAGATATCTTGGTTGTGAAGGTTCTGGTCTTTGGGTTGTATTCAGTATTTGCCGTTACACTTCCATCGGTACATTCCCATAACTGCTGAATTGCTCCACCACCAGACACACTGGAAGCAGCCCAATCAGACCAGCTCTGATCAGAGCTATTATAAACTTCAACAAATAGACCAGCGTAATCAGTAAAAAGTGTATGGATTACAATTTTATTTTGCTCTGAATCAAATGAGTTTTCAATTAGAATAACGCCATTACTTTTGAAATTATCAGGTCCATTAATAAAAGTGGCATCTGATGGTAAACCATAGATGCCGACGTCAAATAACTGATGAAAGTCAATTCTTTTTCCTGCTTTTAGAATTGGTATTTTAGACATATTTTTCCCTTGATTATCTCTCATGCTTATAATTTAGCTAAGTTTATATTAAGTTTTTTGACTAAGAACTCTGGAAGGTTTTTAACGTTTACTTCAGTAGTAATATCGTTACAAACTTCATAATGCCACAATGCTCTGAGCTCTTCAAAAATATTTAATTCTGATTCAGTCATAATATTGGAGTATGGTTTAGTTGCCCATTTATCAGTACATAATAATAGATTCTTTTTAACTCTAATACTACATAACTTCTTAAACTCTAATGGAAATTCCCCCTCATAAAGCTCGCTAATTTCTTTATTATAATAAAGAAATTTATCAGTATAAGTTTCAAAACTTTCAAGTATATGTAAATATTCTTCTTTAGTAAGTTTTTTCAAGTATGTACCTTCTTCTCTAATTACATACTCCATTACTACCCCAGTAACATTTTCATAGTCACCTACGGATAATAAATAATAATGTGGGTTTTCAGAGCATTCTTCTTTACCTTTAAGATTTTTGTCTACAACACATCTATATGCATTTCCAGTAGTGTTAGTAGAATTTCTACCAGAAATAGCATAAGCATCATCTACTGTAAAGCCACTTCTTTGATCTCCACCACCTGCTGCATAGAAACTAGGAACACAAGATAAATAAAATCCCAAATAATCTACATGTGTCATTTGCCAATCTACAGATGAACCATGAGTATATCCTTGAGTATAAATAGAAAATAATGAATTAAATTCACTAGCTAATAGTATTTTTTCGGGTGTTTTAGCATCAACTTGTATTTTTAAAACATTATTAACCAATCCTATATATATCTTATTACTACCCATTCCAGTACCACCACCTTGTTGAACAGGAGTAAAATTAAGCTTTGATTGATAATTTGTACTCACCCATTCTTGAGTTGCATATCCACTTAATGATGCAGATGTTAAGTAACCTTGTTGCTGGACCCAGTCTTGTGTTGCATATCCATTTAATGATGTAGATGTTAAGTAACCCTGTTGTTGAACCCAGCCTTGAGTTGCATATCCATTTAATGATGTAGATGTTAAGTAACCTTGTTGTTGAACCCAGTCTTGAGTTGCATATCCATTTAATGATGTAGATGTTAAGTAACCCTGTTGTTGAACCCAAGTCTGTGTAGATACGGTTTCGTCCATTATTAAAATTGATTTTAGATTAACATCAATTGTTTTATCAGTAAGGCTACTATTTATCACATATGCTTCTAACGTTTTTGAATTAACATACTCCTGTAATTTTACCCACTCCGTATTTGCAACACGCTTAGAATTATCGTTTATTTCTACAGTTGGTACTAACGCCTCATCTTGTATTTTTAGTTGTAGAGCATATACCAACCCAGTTTCTGAGTCTATATCAACAGTCAAGTTATCATCCTTTTTTCCAGTAATTTTGGTACTTTTACCTTTGATACCCTTATTACCGTTTATTTCCAGAGATTGCTTGTTTTCTGCAAGTTTATTTTTCTTGCTGACCAATAAAGATTTATATTTCAATGAGGTTACCTGTTCAAAGCCGTCTAACAGCTTATCCGATATTTTTAACTCGCCAGTTACTGGATTATGTAAATACATTTAGATCCCCTTATAAATAATCAACTAGATTTTGAAAAAGTTAGTTTACCGCCTACAATGTTTATATTTTTTGCGGTAATCGTTTCGATCACTTCAATGGATTGTGCTGTTATCTTACCGCTAATATTGACTGTTGCTGCCTCCAAGACACTCGCTATGATATTAGCCGTTGTCTTGATTTGCTGATCTGTATCCATGGCAATACCTTTGCCCAAGGTGCCAGTTTTGATTTGGCTAGCAGATACCACCATAGCTTTCGACATTGGAACATTTACGTATTTCTGAGTACCTGCTTTGCCTTCTTCTTCCTCGCATAATGCCCAATCGCCGATATCAAATTGAATATTGCCACTACCGAGATCAATTTCACCACCTTCGAGACATAAGTAAAACGAATCTGGTTTTCCAGTTTTGTCACTAATTTGTGGGGTATTGGTTTTTGCACTCCAAGTTCCCATGTAGAGAAATGGAGAAATTGCACCATCCAGATAGATAACACCTTCTGGCGTTATATCTATGCCAGTACCGCCTCCTTTAACTAATACTCCACCAATAACTACATCGGAAGCAACTTGGATATTAAGCGTACCATCAGGTAATACAGTTAATCCAGTGCCAGGCTTAACCGCACCACGGCGAGTTGTAGAGGCAGGATTAACATCAATTATAGTATTTGATTTATCTAGGTCATCAACTGCCAATGTTCCATCTTCGGAAACAATATGCTGAATACCACCTTTTGCAGCTTCGGCAATATCAGCCATCGATGCCGCTTTACTCGGACTCCCTTTTGCATCAGGAATGTCTGGCTTATTTTTAAATGAAGCATCTATTGCCGTAATTTTCCCAGCAAAGTTAGCATCACCTGTTTCAGAGTCAATGGTTACAGTCGTGTCACCAGCTTTATTTTTACCATTTATTCCTTTTTCACTATTAACACCGTCTTTATCAATATTGACACTAGGTACTTTAACTTCATTGGCAGTTAATTTATTTACATCCAAATCAGGAAGCGGGCCAAACATTTTTTCCAGCTCCATGACTCTCTCAGCCTGCCGAATACAGCTCAATTTTTTATACTGCTCTTCACTAATTTCAATATGATGAGCTAATTCAATTTTGCTTGTTTTAAGTGCGCCTGTTTGTTCATTAATTAAAAACATTATTCATTCCTATAAAGTTTAATTGAAGTACCGTTAAGTTGTATTCCGTTTGTTCCGTCTATAATTGTTGATTTAGATGGATTATCTACTGAATCAAAGACCATAGTAGCTGCCTTTCCATTTTGTTGTCGAATTGTAACGATCCCATCTTTATCCGTAATATCTGGATATTTACCCACTCCATCTAAATCTGACTTTAAAGCAAAAACACTATTTTCACATCTAGGGCGTTGCGTAAAAGCTAACTGACCATTGATTGTATAGTTATCTTCTTTTAAGTATTGATGTGAGACATATGCTGTTGGATCAACAATAAATTGAATACTTGCTATATTTTGTAAAATTAAAGACAAATTAAAGTCAACAATTAAAACCTCACCTTCAGTTGTCTTAGATTTATAAAAAGGCATTGGAGTGCCGATAAGTATTAAATTATTATTTTCATCAAAAACCCCGTATTCTCTAATCCACCAGCCACCAGCATCTTCAGGAATTGGCGTATCAATCAGTAATTCTTTTGCATCTGACTTGCTAACAACAATACTTCCTATATTCGAGCGCCAATTTTCTTTTTTTAGAGCAATTTCAGTGCCATCAGGGATATATTCGTTTCCATTACCATCACCCACTGCAAAATACTTTAAATTAACTGTGGTACCAGTTGCAGTAGCTTTTGCTATTAGCTCTTTACCAAGATTAGTTACTATCGTTTTAGTTGACATTAAACTTTCCTTTCAACACTATCCGTTCTTTACTTATTACAGCTGAATAAACACTTGAAGAAATAGCGGTTATAAATTCAGCACGCGATTTAAATGTGATCCGTCTTTTTAATATCAAAGAAGGATAAATATCAGAATAATAAGTATTCTTAATCTCAGTCTTAAACCAGCTGCGAGTATTCTTATACGCTGTCACATATGCTCGAATTAATTTTAATTCGTTATCTGTAAAAACTCGATCGCTGATAATCTTAAGCTTAAACCAATATGGTTCTAGCTCTTCTGGGATATCAAACCATTCCGTTACTTCAGCATTAATATCAAGCATATCAACCGCATGTAGAATGCCATCTTTTGTGCCACGCAATTGATTCAGCTTAACGTAATTTTTAAGAAATTTAATCTTATCTGTACGACTGGTAATAAATGAATTCTCAATTGAACCACCAATACCTGATTCAAATAACAAATAGTCAAGTGCAAGCTCGTCAAGCTTATCGAAACTAGAAAAGAATAGTTTGTTACGAATAATTTCAAGTATTTCATCTATTTCAGGCTGGACAGATTCACATATCCAACGAATTTCATCAATATCACTAAATGCAGATGGCAGCAAGTGTATTAATGGAGTATCAAATATATTTGCCATTAGTAATCTTTCTCAATGCCACCAAATACCACATCGTGGTTAACATTATTCCCAACTTCTAGACAAGATAATTCTGTCTGAACTGGACTAGCTATGCTAACCCTTCTAGCACCAGCTGCCATAATCATATTTTCTAAAACAGATGGATTAATCGGGCGTCCAAGCTTGGTTTTAGTTAAATAAATAAAGTTATCAACGGCTTTATTAATATTTTCCTGAATCTGACTAGGATCAATTTCTGCTTTAGAACTAATCCAATATGTCAGTCTAATTTCATAATCGACCGCTACCGGACTAACTGCCTTAACTTTGTCAGTTAACGGTCGCCTGCTGCTTGGTGAACAAGCATCTTCAATTACTTCAAGCTCTGCTTCCGTTGGAAAGCGACCATCAATCATTAATGGAACTATATATACCACTCCTGGAGATGGTGAATATGGCTCCACATCTATAATTGAGGCACTTCCAGTTCTAGCCCAATATTCATAACCTTTATCAGGACCAGCAGTTGACAAAGCGTGTGGTGCAACCAATCTGCGTTCTACAAAAGCAAAATCAGATTCAGAATCAACTCCACCAGCTGAAATGTCAATATTAGTGACACCTCCGACAAACGCCAACGGATTTACTTGAGTAACAATTGTTCCAGGTAAATAACCATTTCCAATCGCGCCACCTGCAGTAGCACTGCAGGTTACATCAATAAACGTGGCATCAACTGGAACGCTGATATCTTCAGTAACTTCAAAAAACACTTTGGAATCTGCCGTAACCTTGGTGCCTTTAGATATTACTCTTTCAGTTAACTGTAGCTGATTTATTGTAAAATGAATAGTTACTACTGCTTTTACTGCAACAAACCGTCTTAAATCAAAATCCATATTTTTGTTATCTAGGTAATCGTCTCGCGCATATGCAAGCAGATTTTGTTTACCAACGAAGTCGACTAATGAACGCATTCCAACCATTTCAGCTGTAAAGACATTAAACAAAGTCGTAATAGGATCCGCCGCAGAAAGTTCTCGTCCTGATTTTTCTTTGAATCGAGTAAGCATTTGAGCTCTGATTAACTCTGGGTCTTTTGCAGCAAAGCTGATTTCTGGTAATCCAAACCGATTTTCACTCATAAATAAACCTCATCTATATCAAGAGTAACAACTAACTTAAGATTACCATTTACTTTATCGCTACCACTCCAATTGAAGCTTTTTATCACTACACGTGGTTCAAATTTCTTCAACTGTTTAATTACATCAATCTGATAAATCATTATGGCATTGTCAGTTGGTAAATCAATTATATCCTCATCCATTCCCATGTCACGTTGATAAGGAATGGTACCTTTAATTTGCCTAAAGATATTCTGTACATTCTGGATTATTTCTTCCAAAACTGATTCTGGTGCAAAATTAATTTTAGGTTTATCAAATACACTAATCCTGATTTGCATTAGTTATATTCCTTGAACTTTACGCCTAATTTAATGTTGGTCACATCACCCAGAAAACTCACTTCTTTATAGCTTCTGGACAATGACTCAATCACAAACTCGCCAAGAACATTTGACTCCATTAGTCCATTACCTAGAATTAGATCAAATACATCGCCATCAAGCATGTATTCTTCAAATTTTTTAAGTTGCTCTTTTGGATTCAAACCTAAAAAACTGGCTAAGGTTACGTTGAGACTAACTTCGTCAGCATTTGGATTCTGATATTCTAATTTTGGCTTTCTACCGACGGTTCGATGTTCTGCATAGTCAACTGAGGATTTATGCTCAGCATCGTCAAAATTCATAATTTTAAAAGGATTTACGGTAAAAACAATATCACCGAAACCACCAAGAGTCCCAATGTTCTTTAGCTTATCAATCAATGACATTTTATGTTCCGCAATAAAAAAACCACCCGAAGGCGGTTGGTTAATTAAAACCCCGACACATGAGCTGCTAACTCGTCGGAGTTTTGCTTTGGCATCTATCTAACTACTCCACCATACCATCACCTGATTTCCCAGTAACTGGCTTACTATTACCATCAACTAAATTACCTGCAGAATGCTGGTGTGTGAGCCATGGTTTAGCATTAATCATAACTTTACCATTCAGATTCATCACGTTGGCATTAATGGTTATTTCACCTTTGCAGTCTATCGTCAATTTATGTGATTTGCTGTCATAACTGATTGATGTTCCATCCATATAAGTTGTGGAGTGAACATTCTCATTACCATCTGGTGGTTTATCCTCATCGTTATAACCAAAGCCAATTATCCAACCATCTGTCAAACTTGGTGGAATAAAAACACATAATGCCAAATCATTAATATTTGGTAAATTCCAATCTTTGTTTCTAGTTCCACCGGGATTTGAAATTTTAAGACCTGTTGCAGTATAGTCTTGATCTGGAAAATAAACATCGCAAGTATAATTGGAGTTGATTGAGGCAACTAAGCCTTCACGAATTAAATTACTTTCTATCACGCCTGATCCTCAATTAATATCTTGTGGGAAACAAAATTAGTTCTATATCCGCTCCCTATTCTAGAATGCGTTGTTGTCTCAACATAATAGAAACCGCTATATTGTCCATAATCAGTTATCTCAATTACAACTCCCGCCATAAGAAAAGGATTTCCCATCACTTCGCCGCTTACTTTCCACTCTCCGCGATTTTTTTGTGCTAGTTTTGCTTTAGCTGTTTTTAGCGCTTCAGCTTCAGACTTAAATTTTTGTCTGATTATTAGTACCTTACTACCCCCATTATTGGCAAAAAAGCTAACTGGCTTAGTGGGAATGGCAGGAACTTTATTGTTTTTCTTATTTTTAGTCTTTTTGGGCTTGGTATGTGCCTTAATCCACTCAGGATTATTTAAAACAACGTCTTTATGTGAAGCTCTAGCGCTAATATTCTTTTTTTGTTTTGGGCAAAAATAACTCGCTTTAACTTCTTTATAGAGATTAAATCCTTGTCTGCCAGCAATACGATTAAAAATATCGTACTTGCTTATGCTAATTATTGGCTCTTGTGTTTCAAGATATGACTGCGCACAAACTATTAACTTCTCTGGGTCTAACTTTAGAACATAATCATTGTCATCCGCTAATTTAGCAATAAATGCTAGATCACTTTGATCTGTCTGATCAATAGCTTCTATCTGAATGCCTTTTTTATCTTCTTCCAAATACGGAATAAACTCAAATGCCAAACCATGTTTACTAGCAATTTCTTTACAGATGGACTGCAAAGTAGATTTTTGCCACTTTTTAGTATTTAAAGTCTTACGAATGCTAGAATTAAAGGAGCTGACCGCCTTTATAGATATTTCATTTGGAGGTCCTTTCTCTTCTATAATATCAATCTCCATACTACCGCAATATAATGACTGAACTTCACCTTCGCTAGCCCAATTTTCGCAAATAATCTCAACTTCCAGACTATCTCCAGTCATTGGCATCCATTCATCGCAAAATAACTCATCTCTATCATCAAGAGTAACAGTTATATCATCGACTTCAGCACTGGTTTTATCATTGAACAAGACGGTCTTTAAATAGGGTGCTAAATCAGCTGAAACATTCTGACCATCAATTGAAATTGTAATACTGGAGCGCCTTGCTCGTTTAGTTGTCATTTTCTTTTCCAAGGAGGTAAGTTTATTTTAGAGTTAGTAGTTACATACTCAGGTATTTTTAATTCAATTCCTGCACTGAAAGTTATAGTATCTGAATACTGTGGGTTTGCCTCAATTAACTGATTGGCATAAAACTCATTACCCAGCTGAGATAATGATATCTTATCCCACATGTCGCCAGCATTCGTTAGGTAAGTCCTAGCCATTTGATGTCCTCATAAAAAACTGTTCCAAGGGACGATTTAATTAGCAAATCGTTCATTTCCCCATAGATTAGCAAATTCATTCTTCTGCTTTTCTTGTGCCTGCGTCATGGCAACTTTTATATCATTTTTATTCGCATCACCCTGAATAATCACAGTTGGATTAGAGTTTAGCGTCATATTCGGACGATTAGCATTTAGCCGCTCTTTTTGGTTGGTTGCCAATGACTCTACATTTCCAGCATAACGTGAGCTATTTTTTAGTTCATATTCAATCTCAAGCTTTCTCTTACCATCATTACCATCAAATAATGAAGCAATTGCACCTGTTAATTTACCCACCCAGCCAAAAACTTCTTTGATCATGTCCCAGGCTTTCTTAAGCCAGCCAGTAAAGGTATCCCAATGGGTACAAACCCAGTAGATTGCTCCACCTAGCGCAATTATTCCAGTAATAATTCTCACGATAGGATTAGCATTCATGACTACATTAACAACTCCTTGCCAATAGGCCATGAGTTTACTTGCAATAGCGGCTCTAGTCTGAGCTGGAATAAACCAGAGTAACATATTACCCAATATCTTTAGTGCACCACTACCAACCGCCCATATTGCAGCTAGTCCAGAAAATGCGGATTTGGCAATTGCAACTCCAGCAATAACTGCCACGAGCCCTGCACCAAATTTACCGATGGTAAAGATAGCCTCTTGATGTGCTGTGATAAATGGAGCAATTGAATTTTGCAGTAGATTATTAATATCCTTAATTGCTTGATTAATTGGAGGTAAGAAAGTATTACCCATTGTAATCGCAATTGCTGACAAATTATTTTTAAATAACTGCAATGAGTTTTCAGTTGTAGCACTTCGAGCATTAAACTCACGCATCATACTGCCAGCATATTTAGTACTATCACCAACTAAACCAAGATTTTTTCTAACCTCGTCAAGATTATTCATTAAACCAGCAATTGGGGCAATGGATTCTTCACCAAAAATCTGTTTTAATGTTGAAGATTGCACCTCTTTTGGTAACTGTTTGATCTTATCAAGCACATTAAGCAAAGCTGGAACACCCTGTGTTTGCAAATTCTTAGACAATTTAACAACATTAATCCCTAATTTACCCATTGCATCAGCTTGATTTTTGGTAGCTGCGGTACCTGATGTTAAGGTTGTCATCATCTTTTTAATACCTGTTGCTGCAATTTCTGGAGCAACACCAGCGCCAATTGACGTCGCAGCCAATGCCGCAACCTCAGATTCAGCTATTCCTGCAATTTTACCCAATGAACCTATTCGACTGACTACTTCACCAATCTGTATTCCTGTTGCTGCTGAATTATCAGATAAGATATTTACCTGATCAGCTAACTTAATTACCTGATCCTGATTTAGCTTAAATGCAGAGCGCCACTTTGCCATCATATCACCAGCTTGTTCAGCCGAGATATTATATGCTACTCCCATCTGTGCAGCATTTTCAGTGAATTGCATAATATCTTGCTTGGCAATGCCAGCCTGAGCAGCAGCTGCTGCAATATGCCCCAACCCATCAACCGCCATTGGAACTCTGGTAGAGAGCTGCTTTAACTGCTCACCCATTTCGGCAAACTCTTGAGGAGTATCAAAGTGTACAAGCTTGCGAATATCGGCCATAACCGATTCAAATTTCATTGCCTGCTTAATAGGTTCAGCCATAAAGCTCGCACTAGATACTGCAGTTCTGGCAACAGCTATTGAATTATTAGCATCAAGTAAAGATTGACTTACTTTTTCACGGTGACTCTTTATAATTGCAGCATTTTTTGCCCGAGCAGCCTGACGGCTATATTGCTCGCCTAGCTCTTTGACTATATTTGCTTGTTTTTTGAGTTCATTGCTGGATTTATTTACTTCATGACGGAGATCTATTAGTTGGTTTTGAAAATACCCAGCTTGTTGTTTGGCTCGTTCGAATTGTTTAATTTGTTTTTGAGTAGGATTTTCTATCTGTTTGAGTTCTTCGCCCAAAATCTTTACTTTACCAGTAGCATTAGCAAATTTATACTGCATGTTCTGAGTACGCTCAGATAGTCGATTAAAGCCATTAGATAGAGCATCTTCTTTAGCTTTTGCAGTCTCAAATGAACGTTTTAATGCATCAACATCCTTCAAACTGCTAAATGGGTTACTCTTAGCTAACTGTGCTATTTTTGCTCCAGTTTCAGCCATTGCCTTATTCATAGTACTAAATGCATTGGGAACAGTATTTTTAAGCTTTGCTCCAAACTCAAACATAACATCATGAATCTTAGTCATTTCAGTACCTTTTGTGATATAATTCGTTAATTACATTATTAGGAATGAGTAACGTCTTGAAATCTTTTTCGGAAAAATTATCCAGAATTGTTTTTGGCCACTTTGCAATCAAAATGCTATTTTTAGCCATATTACTGACAATTGTTTTCTGTTACTCAAAACACTTTCAATTAGCTGCTATTTGTGTTCTTTATATTTTTATTTATTTCATGCTTGGTCATATTCTGCAAGCTTTCTATGATTTAACTCATATGGATGAATTCCGTGCTCGAATGCATCAAAAGCGTTTAGATAAACAATCATTAAAAGAATATCTAAATAATAACAACTGTCGAAAACGCTGGATTATCTTTTAACTATGTAGGTCATTTATCATTTCAACATAGGCATTAAGTTTGTAAATAGGCTGCTGTTCCCAGTAGCCTATTTGTGTATTAGTTTCTTTCGCTAAAGTTAGACATGCTTTTCTAAGCCCATGGATAATGCCTTTATCCCATCCAGCAAAAAATTTTGCGCCCTTACCTTTAAACTGGCAAAATCATTTATTGGTAACTGGTCAATTGCACTCACAGTTAAATTAGCTGCTCTTAGCAAAATACTTTTAATAAATACGGTCTCTGCTTCAACCATGCCATTTGATAAAGGCTGATTAGTAGCTTTAAATTCACGCTCGGCATGTTCATAATCCATAGTTGTTAAATTCTCAAAATTTACATCAATTTCAGTAATAGATATACCATCTACCTGAATTGCTTTTGATAGTTTATATTTCATATTATTTCCTAAAATAAATCAGATAATTTTTTGATTAACGCTTTGCCAGCAGCTTCAAGTATTCCATTGAGCTTATCAACTTTGTAAAGTTGTTTACCACCTTTAAACACTTCGATGAAAGTTGCTTCCATCTTAAATGCCGTATTAAGCAAATCATCCTTCTTAATGGTACCAAGATCAATACTTTTAGCATTTCCACGCATATTTGCCCGTAATCCATCAACACCAATTGCATGAGTAGTTCCATTAGCTTCGATAACTGCAGCTTTCATCTCAACCAGTTTGCCAGACATACTCATCAAATCAAAAGTATTATCAGTAATTGTATTAAACTTGATTTCAACTTCCATTGACTCAATAGAGTATGGATTTGTAAACTCTATTTCACCGAGTATTCCACTGCCGCCAACAGTTGTAGTTTTATATTTAATCTCTGGCAGCTTTACTTCTGCGACTCCTAATAAATCCCTACCATCAAGGTACAGCATAAAGGTACCTGTCTGACCACCTATTTTTGTTGTCATACTGTCTCTTCCCCAAATATTTTGTCAAGATCATGAACATTGAATGATGTTTCAATGGTAATTGAACTAGCTGTCGGACCCGTTGTATACTGCAACCTGAAATAAATATTTCCAGCCAACAGCTCGGATAATGGGTTTTTCTCTTTTGGAAAAGAGATTGACCCACTAATCAGTTTCCCTGCACCAATAAGTGAATCAAGCCAGCCTTGTAAAGTTGCCTCTATCCGAAGAATCAGAGCTCGTTCAATAGTATCATCTACCATCTGGTCTGTTGTAAGCACGCAAGTATTTCTTAAAAAATTACCAAAATCACGTACTGCGATATCAAAATTTTTGATATCTTTATCAAACGGAAAACAAGCGGTACGATTACCCCAGCAACGCCATCCGCTAGAACCATTGCGAGCAACGATAATGCCATTGCCATTTAAGTATTGCGCCTGCGCTCGGTCAAGAAATAAATCGGTGCCATTTAATTTAAAACCATTAATAAAATAGGCTTTATTTGACGGACTCTTATTTGGGATACTGTCATTATTGGCAGCGACATACTGTTTTAATGCACAAAGCATAGTTGAATGATTATATTTTTGATCAGCAAGATATAAATCGCCAAAGCAAACATTCAGAAACTCGCTAGTAAGCCCAGCTTTTTGCTTGATATTCACGGCATCTTGATAAGTTTTTATTTTACTGGTGTCAAGATCAACAATTGCATTGGCAATAAATGCAGTGTTTAGATTTTTAGCCGTAGCTAAAAGTGCATTGGAAACCGTGATATCTTGTGACCACCCCGGAGCGATTAAACTTCCCAGCACCTCGTTAAACTGCGGATAAACCTTCTGCGCCAATTGAATACCAGAATAATTGCCCGCAGCATCTATGCCACCAATAATATCAGCTACTTTTACTTTTGTAATATCAAAGACATCATAAGCAATTGTCAACTCATCACTAGGTTTAATCGAGCTTTCATCAATTATAGTTACAATAAGTTGATTATCTTCGTTAAATGCCAGGCTATAATCAATGTCAAGTTTCTTGGTATCTTTACCTACACTTACAACTACACTTGATTTAATTGCATCTTTTTGAGATAAAATAACCTGTCCATTAATCTGTGGATTAGTTTCTGGTGTTGCTGCTTTTTTGTGCTTAGTTGGGTCAAGTACATTTACAAAATAGACAGGTGCAATCTGATATTTGGTAAAAAATATGTCAATTGCTTCACTCAAACTATACTTAGCATAATCATGATCAAAACCAAAAGCTTTAACCGCATCTTCGTAGTTAGCTAGCCGTTTAAGCTCATTTACGTTAGTTTCATCGGTTGTATTAATTGGCGCAGTCCCAACTACAAATGATATATTAGCTCCAGAATCGGTTACAACTAGTACACTGGTTGCTGATTCTTTAGAAAAGCTACCATGCTTATATTCAGACATACAAGTTCCTTAAAAAAAATAACAAGGCAATTTCAATGCCAAAATTTGGATTTATATTGTTCTCACTTACTAACTCATTCAATTTGGCTGACATCAAATGCACCTGCTGGAGGTAACCGGCAACGCCAAACACTGGTTATGACCAAGCAGGCATCAGGTTCTTGACTATCATCATAGAGTTTCCACGACAAGTTATTCTGTAACCGATAATTTGCAAAAATCCCAAGCGGAATGCCTCTAAGTTTTTGCATGATAATTTTTTTAGCCAGTAATAGAAAGTCGTAACGATTAGATACATCGTATTCCTTTACAAAAATACAAATATCAATATTTACGTCTTCATAATCACTACTATTTTCATCAACATCAGCACTACCATTTGAAGGACGAATTACTAGTGCTGGAAATAGTGGAATAACATCTGGTACTGGAAAATTAACGTTACGCCGAGTAATAGGTTCTTCTCGTTTATTATTTTCCCGTTTGGGAAGATAATATTTATACACCTGTGGCGTAGCTGATTTATCCTTATCAGTTAAATTTAGATCCGTGTCTTTTTCGATAGTAAAGCGCAGATCTTTTACCCAATCAGTCACCACCTTAGCTAACTCACTAATTAGGTGTACCTCATTAGTTTCCTCAATAATTATTCTTTTTCGTTGACTCATTTACCTGCTTTCTGCAATATCTTAATAACCTGCTCTTCAAGTTTTGAATTTGCGATATTTTGTATCCTGTCCTGTATACCTACATCATTCAGATAAACCTGTTCAACCATTTGCGGTACAGAAGTACTATAACGTTGGTTAATCAGCTCTCTTTTAATCTTATCTTTATTATTACGCGATTTATTTACCCACCAACGTTTTGTTGTCATTTCTACGTTGCCGCTTCTGGTAAATACTCCGACATGTCCACTCTTCATTTTGGCAATAAACGCGTGTGGCCACGACTGAGGATTACCGCGCAAAACTTCAGAAATAATTTTGACGTGGTGCGGATTTCGTTTAGCTGGTTGACGTGGATTTACATTAAAGTTAATTAAAGGCAGATTACGACCAGAGTAATTAAGACTTCCAAATAAATTAGCAGGGCTTGCCCTCTGTATTTTAAGAACTTCTCTTTGCCGGCTAGACGCTTTTTTCAAAGCATAATCTCTGAGTATTGCATCATAAAAGGTATTTTTAGCTGCAGTCAATGTAGTATTTATCGCGCCCTGAAGTGCTTTGGGTAAGCCATTTTTGATACCATCCAGAGACAATGCTGCATATTCAAGTTGTTTAGCATCAATACTAATAATCAAATTTCTACTCATCTTAGTTACTCTCCAGACGTAACTCAACCATTCCATCATCACAGCTATAATGTTGAACTCTATATTTATGATTATCCAAATAACACTCAGAATCGGTTACAAATAATTCTGGGTATGATTCATAGCTATATAGAACAACAACATCGCATTCATATAAACCATCATTAAATGAAGATGCTCGGTTGTATCCCCGAATATTTACAGTATTGGTATCAACAATACATAATATGCGTTTGTTATTCAATAAATGATAATCAGCAAACTCCTTAAAATTAAGAAATGTCTGGTTTATATCAATATCAAGCTGTTCTTTAAATGTTCTCATAATTAGTTACTCAATAAAAAAGTGGTACCGTTGGTACCACCTTTTTTATGGTGCTTTTTTACTGATGATTTAACTTCTTTTTTCACTATATCAAGCTGTGATTTACAAACTTTTATAGTCATAAACGCATCAATATCCTTAGGAATAGGAACTGGTCGTGACTGGAGCTGCAAGTAGTCAACTGCAGGATTATTGTCACTCCAATAATGTGGAACACGAGGTAACGCAAAAATACCATTTTGACGGTTTAGATAAATTGCACCATAAGCAAACTCTGTAATCGCCTCAGAACTTGACATCAACATTACATTATCATCAACCATTAATTTTTCAATCGAGTTGCCTTCACTATCTGTGTCAAGATCATCTAGGAACCACTCAAGGTATTCATAAAGTTCCATCCCCATATATAACCCGACCAGCTTAACGCCTTTTTGTGACCAGCGCGGTGTCCATTGTCCTAATTCAGTCTTGAAATACTTTTGTTCATCTTGCCAGCGCTTATTATTTCTGATTTTTCTAGCCGCAGTATGTCCAAGTACAATTCTGTCAGGTACCAGACCACCACTACGGCGCATAAACTCAGCATAAGCATCATCCAGAAAACCTATGATATCTGAATTTTCATCATCAAAGCTCTGATCAGTATCAGAAATATCCTCCAAATTCCAGAATTTACTTAAATCAAGTTCTTGATAAACCCCATCGCCTTGCATAATAATCTTGCCAGTACACATCAAACGGGCAATCATCCACTCTTCACGACGGGCAATCATCCGATTTAACATCATGAAATCAGACTGCATAATTTTAGCTGAGCGCTGCGTAGGAGTCTCATTCGAGTAAACATTTGCTCCAAATCCACGTTTTAAAACGTCTGCAGCAGTAGTTACCGTATGCGCACCAGTAGTTGGTGGCACAAATGAACGAAAATCAAATCCAGGACGTTCAACTGCGGAAGTACCTTTTTTATCCGAGACAAATGGTGAAATCGTACGGCCAAATTTTTTCACATCAAAATCAATGTGCTCTGCCGTTGAACGCTGTTCATTGGCAAAAAAAGTATCTTTTAAAAAGCGCTTAGGTTGTGGGATTTTTTCAAGTGCCGCAATCATTAATCGGGTATCATAAATATTTATTGTCATTCTTAGCCTCGTGGAATATTGTTAAAGAAAATTGCTACTAATCTGGCACTCAGCTTATGATCTTTATAGGTATCATTGCCACCAAAAGTCAATTTGCGAACATTAAATCCGCCACTATAGTAAACAGGTACGACCATATCTTTGTCAGTTGCATCAAAATCCTCAGCAAGAACACAATACACAGCCTTACTGGTATCAGTTGCTCCTTTATTAACCAAAGTAACTTTATCTGTCGCAAAGTTATAACCCAGTACTGCGCCACGTTTTAACTTATTACCCTTGGCAAGTACTTCACTGCCCGTGGTATATTTAACCGTTGCTTCGGTTAGCAGATTGTCATAATCCTGACGTTCATTATTAAATACATTAGGCATTTTTTTCTCCATCAAAAACGGCTAAAAATTCAGCTTCCTGACTTTTAGCATCTGGCTGGCCATTTGCGGTAATCCCATTTAGGTCATTGGCATCAGTTTGTCTATTATCAATAAATGCAGATTTTTGCGACTTTTCTGCTGCAAGAATTTGCATTGCCAAAGCTTCAACAGTAATGCCATTTGTATATTTGGCTTCAGTAATCAGCTTTTCATGTCCATTAATGCCAATATCTTCGATTGCCTTAATTCGCCCTCGTTCAGCCTTGACACCGTCAGCGACACCAGCCAATTTTCCTGCTTCGAAAACCGTCGCATAAATCTCTGGATGATCTTTTTGTAATGCTTCAACTGTTAGCATTGCTTGCGCTCCTTCTTTAGATAAAATATTAGCTACCGGAGTGGTAGTTGCGTGTTGTGGTAAAAGTTTCTTGATTTTTTCTGCATAAACATTGCCAAAATCAATACCGTTTAATATTAAATTCCCATTAACTTCATAATGAGAATCTAATTTAATATCATCAACTATGGTATCAACAAAACCAAGTTTAAGAGCCTCATCTGCAGTAAACCATGTTTCATTATTCATCATAGCTGCAATTTCTTCGTGTGCTATCCCAGTTTTTTCATGATAAACCGCTTGCATGGTAGCATTCATTTTTTCTAAAGTTCCCGCAGTTTTGGCAAACTCCTGACTATCACCATAAACCATTGTTGATGCATTATGGATCATTAATAGCGTATTTTTTGGCATAACTACTTTATCACCAGCCATTGCTATAATACTAGCAGCACTTGCCGCAAGACCGTCAATATAAGTAACTTTCTTACCCTTAAAGTTTTTGATAATGCCATAAATGACATGCCCCGCAAATAAATCACCACCGGGGCTGTTAATATGCACATGAAGCGTTTCAGACTTTATCGACTTTAACTGCGAAATAAATCCTTTAGGATCCTCATCTCTTCCAATAACTCCGTAAATATATAGTTCAGATTCATTATTAGCTTGTGCTTTAATACTAAAGTCCATAAATTTACCTTTCATCTTTTTTATTGCCGATTACAGCATCACTGCGGACAGTTCCCGTAAAAATAGGCTTTTCTGTCCGCCTTACTTCATCCATACCCTCTTCTTCGATTTTGCGAACAGGAAGAATCTCATCAAATGACCCACTACCTAATTGCATGGCTTCATGCTCACGGGTAGTGAGGCATTCATCAATCCTAATTTTTGCAGCTTCAGCTTCTTTTACTGGATCAATCTGGATTGGATTAGTGCCGATCCAATTGGTGCGACTCCAAGCAGCTTTTGTGGATAGGCTATCAAAAAAGCCGGGTAAATTAACCCGACCTTTAGCAACTGCTTCTGACAACCATTCTTCATATATTGGCTGACAAAATTCACGAACCAGCCATTTACGTCTAGTTAAAAACATTTCCCATGCCAACATTATTGCTGCACGGGATGCAGAATAACTTGAAGTCATATTTTTAAGCATATATTCCTGTGGCAATCCCAAACCAACCGCGACCTGTTTAAGAATCGAATCGACAAACTCCCCATATCCCGTATTTGTTCTAGTAGGATTTGCGATCTCAATGCTTTCATTTGGATTCATCTCCATAACTAGCCCAGGTTCAATTCGATAATTTGCATAGTTTGATGGCACTTGCGTTTGTTGTCCTACATTTCCGCTCATTCTTTGAACTGCATTTTGGGATACTTGGTCGAATGTGGCTTGAGTTGGATTAATCTTCTTAATGAATACACTAAATGAACTAGCAACAATCGCCGACATAATTTCAGCCTCACTGTATCTGGTAAGCTGTTTAAACATTTCGACTACAGGAGATAATATCGGAATACCTCTGCGCTGTCCGGGGCGTTCTGCAGTAAATAAATGTAGAATATTCCTTCGACCTGATTTTGCACCAAAAGCAGGAATCCTCTTCCATTCAGTTGGTTGTATTTTTCCATAATTCTGAGCATATGGAAGCTGATTAACTAAATAATATGCAATCGGAGCACCATCATCATCTAACTCAATTCCACCAAGTATATTTTTATTTGGGTCTTTATTATTCGGGTCCATAACTCGGTCAGCTTCTATAATTTTTAGCTTCAAATCATAAACTGAGTTTTTACGTTCTTTTATTGGCATAACTATAAATACATCACCAGACAAAAGCACCGATAACATTGCTAGAGTCTGCATATCATAGAATGAGCTACTCGCTTCCAAATCACAGCAATAGGACTTATTTGCCCAAAGGTCAAACTCAAATTCAATTTTTTCCTCTAAATTTTTTGCTTCTTCATTTGAAATCCCTAAATATTTGTAGTTAATACTACTTTTTAAAGTCAGCCCACCACCTGATACGTTTTGGGCAATGTCTTTTAATACTCCATTTGGCAGCGCTGAGCCCATGAATAAGTCACGACTTCGCTGTACTAAAGTATCGCGATTAACAATTAAATCGCTATCAGCATTTGTAGAATAAGCCCCCCACCCCATGGTAGAAGTATTATAACCAGCGCCATGATTGCCATAACCAGTACCGGAATTTTGCCCATATAAAGCCAGAAAATCCGACTGTACTTGTGCAAGCTGTCTTTTAGCAAGATAATTTGGAGCTACTGCATGTAGTATTCTATTGAAAAATGACTGCTTCATTAGTTATCCCCAAGGTACAAAACGGCTGACTTTTGTTTGAGAGCTCATGCCTGCTTCAATCCTGTCAACCTCTGCTTGCCAATAGTTATATTCATTCCTGAGCTCAGTTATTGAATATCTGGTTATAGACCGTCCATTTATTGTATAAGATTTATTTCCAACTACAGCAGCTTTAATAGCTTCACGGTATAACTCCAACATTTCTTTGGCATTTTCTAATTCTGTCATTTTATCTACTTAACCTTGAAAAAATTCTTCTCTCTTGAGGTTTATTTACTACATTCTCTTGCTGAAAAACAGGAAGTTCCGCAACAGCTTTACGCTGTGCTTCAAAGTTAGGATTCAGCGTTTCTAAAGCTGCACGTCCATAAACAAATGTATCTAATGCCTCATTGCGCTCTCTAATTTTCTTCCAGACTTGTTTTGGATAACCATTTTTGTAAACTGTTTCACATTTTTCAGCAGTCAACATGTCAAAATAGTTTTGATCACAATTACATTCTTCTTTACGAGGAAAATGGATATGTCCAGGACCTGCATACTCAATAGTTAAATTTCTCATTAGTATTGCTTTACCAGTATCAACTCCAACAGTTGCCAGATAGACTTTGTATATATTATTTCTAGACATTCCATTGATTAATGACTTTTCACCAGCCCTACCTACTATAGCAAAAATATTTAAATGTTCTCGAGACTTAGTATAGCGATAAACTTCATTAGTATGATTACCGGCTGAATCAATAAATACTGCCATAATTGGCAATTTGCGACCATCTACAAAATAATAATATCTAGTCAATACTTGGTCTAAACTATTCCATGGTTTATCAATAGTTAAATCCCCATGAATTACTCCATATTGAATAACCCATGCCTCATAACCATCTCCCCAGCCGATAATCTGATACTCCAAACGGTCAGATTGAGTGTCTACCCCAGCAGTCAAATATAAAACACCTTCTGGCAATTCGGCATCATAAAATTCTCGTCGACGCGCCAATAAGTCTGGATCTAGATCAGCAAAGACTTCATCATATGGCAAACCTAGTTTTAGATTATAAAATACCTGCATTTTGGTTGGATCTTTATTGACCTCCAACCACTCTTGTGCAAGTATATATTCTTTAACCAAAATAGAAAACCTGATCATAGTTGAATATAGCGTAGAAATATGAAATCCTGGTATCTCTTTTTCTGGTTTCGTTGCTATCCATTTCCCAAGCTTAACCATTTCGCGACGCTCGCGCTCAGTAATATTATGAAAACATGCAGGACACTCAATATATACTGAACCCTGAATTAACTTATTGTAGCTATTTACCTCCCACTTTACCTGTTCCCACTGAAAAGTGAACAGATGATTACAATCTGGACAATTAACATGATACTCGCGTTGATCTGTATTCTGATATGCTTCCCAAATTCTGGAACGACTGACTATTGTCGGCGTTGATATCAATAATTCTTTAGCATTCGAATAAGTTACTGTACGCTGCCTAGCCAGTTGAATTGGATCTCCTTCATGCGTTAAAATATGAGGGAAGCGGTCTATCTCATCCTGAATTAATATTCTTATTGGAAACGATGCAAGATTATTAGGTGTATTTGCACCGCTAATAGTAAGAAATCCACCTGGGAAGCTCTTGAAATCATTAGCATTGGCTGCGTTTCGTGATCTATTATTAAACAATGGTGCTAAAACTGGAGTTGATTCAATAGTAGTTTTAACCCGAGAATTTGAAAACTTTTTTGCAACATCATCGGTTGGCAACAAATACATTATAGCAGAGGGTTCTTGATGGCTATAATAACCAATCATATTTAACCCAACCTCAGTCTTACCTACTTGTGATGATGCCATAACGACAACCTGATTAACTTTTCTGTCGGTAAATATATCTAAAATTTCACGCATGTATGGAGTATTATCAGTATTCCATTTACCCGGTAAAGAACTCAAGCCCTCAGCTACAAAGCGATATGTATCAGCCCACTGAGAAATAGTTATCTTTGGTTTTGGTCGAAAATCACTCAAAAATAAACTAGTTAGATTTGGTTTCTCCTTCCGACTTTGCCCCTTCTTTTGCTTTGACATTGTTACTTAAACCCTCATATTCTTCGGCTAGTTCAGTTAGATCAGTAAAGCATTTATTTATTTCATCTTCAAGCTTGCTTTCGATTTCCCAATGTTCTCGCCCTTCAAGTTCAGTTGCTAATTTATTCGGCAATGAAAGAAGCTTGCTACGGCAAATTGAAACTGCGATATTTATTTCGTTGCTAATTTGATCCACATGAATATACGCTTCTTCTAAAATTTCAAATTGACGCTGTTTTAGCTTCGCGTCATATTTCATTTTTTCCGCTTTAGCGTTTTGGGTTGTTATTCCTAGATCTGCAATTTTCTGAGTACGTTGACGTTTAGGAGGGATTGCGGCACCATTTTCACTTTCATTATCTTTTGCTTTAATCTTTCGATAAGCTGCCAGCGCTTTGAATTTCATAATTTTACCGTCTTGCATCGGCAGTTTACCATCTGAAACAAGGTCATTAATATGCTGACGACTAACGTCAACCAGCCTCGCAAATTCGGATTGTGATACTAATTCAACTTTACGCACTTTTACAATTCCAATCAATTGGTTAAAATATAATATGTAAACTAAATTTGTCAACAAAACACACAATTTGTCAACTATGATTTTTGGTTTACTGACTAGCGAAAACCCGCGGCTGTTCCCCCCGTAAAAATTGCTAAAGTTCTGGGAGTACCTTGGGATTTTTACGGTGAAAGCAATCCAATAAGAAAACCCCACGCAATAACGGCATGAGGCTTTTATATATTAATACACATCAATAACATAACAACGAAAAAAGCCCCGATATTCTCGGAGCTTTTCTATACTTACAACTGTTTCAAGTATGACAATTGTACAATTATTTGTGCAATCTGTCAAATTTAATTTAAAACATCGGTAAAGTATGTATTTACCGTACATATGATATAATCCCTGAGTTTATTAGGTTGACACGTCCCCTGATAAAAACAATAACACACACCAAACACAACAATTACAACTGCATTTCAATATGTTATAAAAGAATATTCTTTTATACTTATTTTTATACTTTTTTTAAAGTAACCGAAATGCCAAAGATAAAATCAAAATTACTCACTAAACAAAATATCAATGACTTTATGCAAGGATCATTATTTGGCACATCTCTCCTTGATGGCCATAACTTATACCTGTTCAAAAATAAGTATTCATGTGTGTGGAAGCTCCGGACGCAAAGCAAGATAGGTAATAAAACTCAGTTTAGCTGGAAGCGAATTGGTGACGCTCGCGATATTACCCTAAGTAAAGCAAGAGCACTGGCAGATGAAATGCGAGATCTAATCCGCCAAGGTATCAACGTACATACATTCCAGGACCAGCAAAGAAGGCTAGGTAAAACATGGGGACAAATAGTAAAGATTTATTTACTTGAGAACAAACAGAATCTTAAGCAAAGTTCATTGAATAAACTGTTAGCGCTGCTGAGCAAAGCCAATAAGTTAAACGATACAATCATGGCAAAAATAACTGAACAGGATATTGGTAGTATTATTGATAAGATTAAACTTAAAGCTCCATCCGCGGCCAATGCACTACTGCGTGAGATAAAGGCTATATATAATTTTGCATATGATGAAAAATATATTACCATTAAATTAGAGTTAACCATTAAAGCAAAATACAAGGTTAAACCTCGTAGCCGCTATCTTAATGAAAATAAATTAGCTATTTTATTCAAAATGTTATGGAATGATGAAGATGTACCAGATGTGATAAAAATAGCAATTTATGCCTTGTTTATTACGATGCTCAGGCGTGAGGAATTATTAAAACTGGAATGGTCAGATATTGATTTGAATAATCATAAAATAATAGTTAAAAATACTAAACGAATTGATAATTTTATTGTGCGGATCCCTACTCAGCTAACTGATAAACTTTCTAAATTAAGAGAACAAAATCCAGACACTAAGTATGTATTTTATTGCCGGCAATATCGTTATAATGGAGATACACTTTGCAAATGGTGCAAAATATTAGGTTTGAAGTATCAAATTGGTGAGTTTACTCCCCATGATGCGCGGCGTACTGCAATGAATATACTGTCGGACCGTAATAAACCCTACAAAGTAATAGATACCGCTTTGGGACATTTACAAATGGGCGTAAATAAATCATACTTTAGCACCCACCTCAGCGAACCACGAGCCAAACTGCTGCAGGATTATGCCGATCTCATTGATTTACTAATAATGGAGAGTATATAATCTTGAAATTACTCATGAAACTATTTATGATCCGCAAGAAGTTTACAAATTTCATTTGCAATAGCTTTAATTACTGGAACGCAAACTGTGTTACCAAACTGTTTATAAGCTTGAAGATCAGAGACTGGAATAATAAAGCTATCTGGAAATCCTTGTAATCTTGCAGATTCTCTAGGTGTAATTTTGCGAGGATTATTATTCTCTTGAGATATTAATATTTCCGAACCATCTTTATAATATCTAGCGCTAATGGTACTTGTATATACTGACTCATGATTGAAAAGTGAATAGCCAAATCCATTTCCCTTTTTTTTATGAGTTTCCTTTCGTCGCTGGTGCCCATCCCAAAGTCGATCGGAAATAGTGTATTTTGGATCTACATTTGACTCTAAAATGCTACCAAGCTTCGTTTCAGTTTTAAGGGGTTCTGGGAATGAAAAATCGACAAAATCTTTAAATCCGACAATGTAAATTCTTTCTCTATTTTGCGGAACTCCAAAATCTTTGGCATTTAGAATTTTATAATGAATATGATAGCCTAAATCTTTCAATGTAGATAGTATTACTTGAAAAGTATTACCTTTATTATGATTAACTAAACCTTTCACATTTTCAAGAAAAATAACTTTAGGCATATGGTATTTTATAATTCTTGCTACATCAAAAAATAAAGTGCCACGTATATCTTCAAAACCTTTACGTAAGCCAGCAATACTAAATGCTTGACACGGAAACCCTGCTAATAAAATATCATGTATTGGTATGTCACTTTCTGGAACTTTTGTTATATCAAAGTTAATTTCTTTATCTTTAAAATTTTCTTGATATGTTTGAATAGAATATTTATTTATTTCTGACGTAAACACAAATTTAATATTATTTTGAAAAGCTTGCTCAAAACCAAGTCTTATTCCACCAATTCCGGCAAATAAATCAATTGCTTTAAACATTATTTTTCCAATAATTCAAATATGTTGGTATTTCTTGCAAAAAATATTCTTCAAAACTAATTACTGAACGCTTATCTCGACAATGAGGTAAGTCTTTTATTTCTTTTAATACAACTAACACTATATTATGCATAGCCATCTGGTTAATCTTATTTGTAGATATATCTTCATCAACTGTAAGTAAATGTATATTGGGCAAATTTGAACGTTGTAACTCCTCTACAACTTCTTGCCAACGTTCACGCAGTGTAGTTTTCATTGAACCCACAATTGTTTTATTTCGTCTTTGCTCAAAAGCTGTAATGCTGGGTAATATTGAGTCAACTACTTTACCCAACCCTAGGTTGGTAAATTTTTGCTTTCCTATTTTGGATTGTGAGTCAAATGAGTAATTTAAATGTTCATATAAAAAATAAATAATACCTTCAAATGTTTTACCTGCTCTAGAACGCCTTGATTGAGTGTTACTTAACAGCAATTGATATAAGTATGGCGTTACGTGTCCGATATATTCCCCAAAAGTATTTTGTAGATTTATTGTGAATTCATCTATATTTTGGTGCTTCAGATTATATAAGTTTTTACTTAACTCGGTGATAATAGATCTAGGAATTGTGAATTGCGAGCCTAAACTAGATAAGATCACTTCATTAAGGTTTGCCTCTTCTATTAAAAACTCATCAAAACAGTGTGCTCTTAATTGATGAATAAATTGTGATATATGCTGCATCTTCAACAATGTTTCGAGCTTATCTTTGTTATTCATATAAGCATTTTTTGCATTGTCTTTTGGTGTTGTTATATGTAATTTACGTTGTTTTTTTATAAAATCACCAAATATTTTATTTTCTTCTTCTGTAAGCTTAATCATTTTTTGTAAATTAGCCATAATAACCCCATAAATACAATGAGACGTTATTATATCATTTCTAAACAAACTCCATTATTGGGATTGGTGCTGTACCATTAGTGATAAACTATCATTAAATTCAATTTTTTCTAATAATTGATTAACAACTAAAATCTCTTCAATTTGGCAAAATAAGGGGTATTTATTGTTAATGAAATTCAAATTAACCAACTCTAGATTTGACTTTGCATCATTAATGATATTATATACCTGTCGTTTCTCCAATTCAAATACGCTTTTAAGTTCATGAATAATAACTTTATTATCACGCCAATTTTGCGCTATTAACTCGCCTACATGAATATTGCCAGAATATGCAATTTTAGCAACATCATCTAAACATTTAAATTGTCCAAATCTATCTTTAAAACCGTAACGATATTCAAGAATCGCACGCTGATTAGTGTCGCATAACTCTTCAATGCTTTTTATTAAACGCCGAGATTGAACAATACACTCCTTAATTGTATCCTTTGGTAATGTTGACTTAATACCAAACACTATTTGATAATCCATAGCTTTAACTTCACATTGACGAGACCAATTATACAAACCAAATAATGCAGCGGAAACACTTGAATATCGCATTGTTAAATCCTTAAACTTCACCTGTAAACAGATCATTGTTAATATACTTTATCGACTCTTTATAGTATTGCTCACTAAGCTCAGTGGCTATAAAATTACGCTGCCGTAACTTACAGGTATAAGCAACAATACCACTACCACTAAATGTATCTAAAACCAAGTCATTCTCATTGCTATAGAGCATAATCAAATACTCAATCAAACCAAAAGGCTTCGCTGATGGGTGAATCCCGGCAGCAGAAGATTTATTGAAGCGTAAAATTGACTTAGGATATAGCTTGTCGTTTAATTTTTCATAAGCAATTTTCTTGGTAATTCCAGAGTAAAGCTGTTTATTGCTTGATACTACTTTTGCATTTTCAAGTTTGGTTTTAATCCTCTGGACACCATGGTTAAACGTATTACATTTTAATTTCGGCGTATCATTGCGTAAGAACGTTTTACTAAAATAAAGTACCATTTCATGATTGAGCATCGGGCGTGAGTCTGCAGATGCAAAACCAGTTGTTTTATTTACTTTATCCCAGACTAACTCATAACGAAAATACTCTTTCATTAAGTTAACCATAAAGTACGTGAACTTACCGCTACTAAAAATCAAAATTGGAGCATGTGGTTTTGCAACTCGCAGAATCTCTTGCTTCCATAAATTAAAATCCAACGTCTTTGCGGCCAACTGATCATATTCAAGATTAGTGGTCATATATGGTGAATCAGTTAAAATCAAATCAATGCTTTCATCAGAGATTTGTGCCAATATATCAAAACAGTTAGCAAAATGAATTTTGTTAATTAATTCTTTCATGTTTTACCTTTCGAAGTAAGTTTTAATGAGATAAACTTGCCACACACCGAAAGACAATAAAATAGTTAGAAATCTGTTAAGAAATTAATAATATTGATAGCCAACACAGCGGTTTTGGCGCATTTGTTTTTTCAGTTCACGACGGCTGAATCGCTCATTGCTATAGCGACCAAACCACCATTTGCCAAATTCATAAAACGACTTAAATATTGGATTTTCTTGTTTACTCATTTTACACTCCTGAATGGTTAGAAATTTTTAAACGATAATCATCCCAATTAAAAACTTGCACAAACTTACCCTGCTGCATCCGTGAAATTACTCGATCTCCAAGCTTAGTTTTAAGATCATCAATAATATTAGTAATCAGCAAAGTTGGATGCTTTAGGTTATATCTTGTGTTGATAATATCGAATATTTCA
>SSGY01000138.1 GCA_008017145.1 Neisseriales bacterium | reverse complement strand
TACCATTTATGAATATTATGCTTAATCCAATAATTAATACTTCTTACTTTGACTATGTAAATATTGGAAGCAATGAGGTTCAAAATAAAGCATTAAAAGGAGATTTATTTTTTAATGGTTCATCTGAAACACCTGAAGAAGTTGGAATGTGTTCCGTCTTACTAGAAGATATTCCTAACCTATATCTAAATAGTTTTTGTTTTGGGTTTCGATTAAATAAAGACAGCAAAGAAAATGGACTTTATCTTTCTTACTATTTCAGAAGTAGCGAAGGCAGAAAATTATTTTATTCAATGGCGCAAGGTGCAACACGTTATAACTTATCAAAAAGCAATTTCAATAGAATGGAAGTAACACTTCCAAAACCCGCAGAACAAGTTGAAATTGCAAATATATTAACTGACATGGATGCAGAAATCTCCTCATTAGAAACTAAGCTAGATAAATACCGCAAGATTAAATTAGGCATGATGCAAAACTTGCTAACTGGAAGGATTCGATTGATATGAGCAAAGAATTAATACATAAACAACTATTTACGTCTATTAAGGAGTTGATAGAAAAAAGTAAACAGCAAATTGCTAGCTCGGTTAATTCTGCTATGAGCATGCTTTATTGGCAGATTGGTAAGCGGATAAATGAAGAAATCAAGCTGGATAACCGCGCTGAAATTTATGGCAAGCAGATAGTCGCTACACTGTGGCGGCAATTAGTCAATGAATATGGTACATCATTCTCTGAAAAAAATCTGCGCCGGATGATGCAGTTTGCCGCAGCCTTTCCTGATGAAAAGATTGTCGTATCACTGATACGACAATTAAGTTGGACACATATTTTAGCCATTATTCCAATAGAAGATCCTCTAAAACGTGAGTTTTATATTGAAATGTGTAAATTGGAAAAATGGAGCGTTCGCACTTTTAGAGAGCGCATTCAGTCAATGCTTTATGAACGCACCGCTATTAGTAAGAAGCCTGAGTTAACGATTAAGCATGATTTGGCATTGCTTAATCAAGAACAAAAAGTTAGCCCTGATTTAGTTTTTCGTGACCCATATTTCTTAGACTTTTTGGGTTTAAAAGACCTGTACTCGGAGAAAGATTTAGAATCTAGTATCATATCTGAATTACAACGCTTTATTATTGAGTTTGGTAATGATTTCGCGTTTATGGCACGGCAAAAACGGATTACCATTGATAATCGGGATTATTATATTGATTTACTATTTTACCACCGTAGGCTTAAATGCTTGGTTGCCATTGAGTTAAAAATTGGTGAATTTGAAGCAAGTTATAAAGGTCAGATGGAGCTTTATTTGCGTTACCTAGAAAAGCATGAGCAAGTTGAAGGTGAAAATACTCCGATTGGACTAATTCTCTGTGCCGGCAAGAATGAAGAACATATTGAATTGATGCAACTAGATAAAAGTAATATTCGCGTAGCTGAATATTTAACACTGTTGCCACCACAAAAACTGTTACAAGAAAAACTCCACCGTGCTATTGAATTGGCACAACAAAAATTGATTGAGACCGATTATGAATAGAATAGTAAAACCTGAACGAGTGACTCAAAATCGTATTATTGATTTATTTACTAGTGACAAGTTAGGTTATACGTACTTGGGCAACTGGGAAGAACGTGATAATAATAGTAACATCGAAGAAACAGAACTTAAAAGATATTTGCAAAGTACAGGTAAATATAGCGATGAGCTGATCAAGAAAGCAATATTTAATTTGCAAAAAGAAGCAACAATAAGTAGTATTGATGATCTCTTTTCGATAAATAAAGCCGTCTATTCAATGTTGCGCTATGGTACTGCTGTGAGAGTTGATGCACAAAATCAACCGCAAACAGTTCAATTTATTGATTGGCAAAACCCAAGGAATAATAACTTCGCAATTGCTGAAGAAGTTACGATTAAAGACCGCAAAGAGCGGCGTCCAGATATAGTTTTATATATTAATGGAATTGCAATTGGTGTATTGGAGCTAAAAAAAGCTAGCGTTTCCGTTAGTGAAGGGATCCGTCAAAATCTAAGCAATCAATTGCCGCAGTTTAATATGCCATTTTTCACAACAGTACAATTAGTTTTAGCTGGTAATGATAGTAATGGATTGTATTATGGTACAACTAAAACTGAAGAAAAGTACTTTCTTAAATGGAAAGAAGGAAACACAAGTTATATACCTAATGAAGTATTGTTGGATCGGCAAATTATCCAATTTTGTACTAAATATCGCATACTCGATCTTTTACATAATTTTGTGCTATTCGATTTTGGTATTAAAAAATTATGCCGCCCGAATCAATATTTTGGGATTAAAGCTGCACAAAAATATCTGAAAAGAAATTACGGTGGGATTATTTGGCATACCCAAGGTAGTGGTAAAAGTTTGACCATGGTATGGTTAGCTAAATGGATTCTAGAAAATAAACCACAAGCGCGAATATTAATCGTAACCGACCGTACTGAATTAGACGAACAAATCGAGGGCGTGTTTATGGGGGTCGGAGAACAAATTATCCGCACAAGAAGTGGCTCTGATTTATTAGCTAAGCTAGATAATACGTCAGCTCGCTTAATTTGTAGTTTAGTACATAAATTTGGTGGTAAAGAAAAAAATGATTCAATCTTAGATCTTAAAGTAACCAAAGACTTTAGCCCAAAAGGTGAGTTTATTATCTTTGTTGATGAGTGTCACAGGACCCAAAGTGGTGAATTACATGATGCAATGAAAGAAATATTACCAGAAAATGCTATTTTTATAGGGTTTACTGGTACACCGTTGCTGAAAAAGGATAAAGCAACAACTTTAGAGAGATTTGGGCCGTATATTCATACCTATAAGTTTGATGAAGCCGTAGAAGATGGTGTCGTACTGGACTTGCTTTATGAAGCCAGAGATGTTGATCAGCATGTTCTAGATCAAAAAGGAATTGATGAGTGGTTTGAGATTGTAACTAAAGGAATGAATGATTTACCTAAGGCTGAACTTAAGCAAAAATGGGGAACTATGCAAAAAGTTCTCAGTACCCAAAGTCGGTTAGAAAAGGTTGTATTTGACATTAAAAAAGACTTCCTTACTAAGCCACGCTTGAGAGATGGACGAGGTAATGCTATCCTTGTCGCCCCAAGTATATATGAAGCCTGTCGTTATTACGAAGTATTTCAACGTTTTGGTTTTAGGAAATGTGCAATCATTACTAGTTATGAGCCAAATGAAAGCACAATTACAAAAGAAGAAACTGGCAGCGGAGAAACCGAGAAGAAAGAACAATTTGAAATCTATCAACGAATGCTTAAGGATTATGGCTATACCAATACCGAAGACTTCGAGAAATTTGCTAAAGAAAAGTTCAAAAAAGAACCTGCTAATATGCAGTTACTAATCGTAAGGGATAAATTGTTAACTGGATTCGATGCAATTCACTGCACTTATTTATATATTGATAAACAAATGCAAGATCATAGTTTATTTCAAGCTATTTGCCGGACTAATCGCTTAGGCAAAGAAGAGGAAAATGATCCATACTATAAAGAATTTGGCTATATTGTAGATTACAAAAATCTTTTTGCTAACTTAAATAAATCAATTCATGATTATACATCTGGTCCACTAGGCGACTATTCTAAGAAAGATGTAGATGGTTTATTAACTGACCGTCTAGAAAAAGCTAAGAAACGATTAGATGATGCAATTGAAGCATTGTATCAGCTATGTGCAGATGTGCCAATGCCAAAAGGATTAACTGAATATTATCATTATTTCTGTGGTGACTCATCAAATCCAAATGACTTAAAAGCAACTGAAGAAAAACGGTTAACTTTTTATAAGTTAGTAGTAGCATTAATTCGTGCTTATAATAATATCGCATCTGAAATTATTGAAGCTGGTTATAGCCAAGTAGATGCTGATAAAATAAAAACGCAAGTTAATGATTATGCAGAACTTAGAGACAGTATTAAACATTATAGCGGCGATTATATTGATCTAAAAAAATATGAACCAGATATGCGTCAAATGTTAGATATGTACTTAACATCTGATCCAAGCCGTGTATTATCTAACTTTGGCGATGCTTCATTACTGCAATTAATAGTTCAAGGTGGTATTGAGGAAGCTAGCGATGGACTCCCTAAAAATATCAGAAACGACCAAACTACAATGAACGAAACAATTGAAAATAATATGCGAAAAGCTATTATTGAGCAGATGCCTACCAATCCTGCCTATTTTGAGAAAATGAGCGCACTGTTGTTAGAATTAGTGCGGTTACGTAAAGAAGGCGCAATTAAGTATGAGGAACTACTAAAACAATATGAAAACTTAGCTAGAGACCTTCAACCAGAAGCTAAAAAATCATACCCAGAAGGAATTAATAGCAAACCGCAACAAGCTTTTTACGACAATTTGGCACAAAACATAGAATTAGCTGTTACCCTTGATAATGAAATACGTAGACATAAAGACCATGACTTTCGAGGTAATATGCTCAAGGAAAGAAAAATTAAGAATATCATTCGTAAAATCCTAAATGATTTCAATATTGATGATGAAGATAAAGTTTTTGAGATTTTTGAATTGGTAGTTAACCAAAGTGAATATTGAAACGAACCAAATCATCATTGGTGATGTAAAGGTTGATGTTGTTCGTAAAAACATTAAGAATCTCCACTTGGCGGTGTATCCACCAGATGGCCGAGTTAGAGTATCTGCACCACTGAGTTTTGATGATGATGCGCTACGTTTATTTCTAGTGGCAAAATTGGGTTGGATCAAGAGTAGGCAGCGAAACTTTATTAACCAAGAACGACAATCGCCACGTGAACTTGTCGAGCGTGAAAGTCATTATTTTAAAGGTAGTAGATATTTATTACGTGTAATTGAACACAATGCTGCCCCAAAAATTGAAATCAAAAGAAAGCCTTATATAGATCTTTATATTAGACCTAATACTACAACTGAAAAACGTCAACACTTATTAAATAAGTGGTATCGCAGCCAACTTAAAAATGAAATTCCTAAGATCATTGATAAATGGGAGCAGCGTATCGGTGTTAAGGTTAATGATTTTGGTGTTAAATTAATGAAAACCAAATGGGGGACTTGCAACATTGAAGCCAAGCGAATTTGGCTTAATCTAGAATTAGCAAAAAAGCCCGTGAGATGTCTGGAGTATATAATTCTTCATGAAATGGTGCACTTATTAGAGCGGAAGCATAATGAACATTTTATGCAATTAATGGATAGATTTATGCCCAAGTGGCGTGTTTATAAAAGTGAGCTTAATGAGCTAATTAGCAACTGATGATTAACTGCTTAATACAAAATTAGTAATCGAATAGTTTTGTGTCGGTGCTTTAATTGCTATTGTTATTTACCTCTGTTTGGATAAATTAACTAACTTTACAGAATGATTGGATCCTAATTGAAATGTAACATTATGTGGAGACAACATCCAAATTCCCACTATAGTAGCAATAATGGTGATTTAAGTTCAAAGATAAGCATTCTTAGACCTTTTTCTGCTGCAGTTGATTAAATATTATTTTGGTATTTAGTCAAAGATCTAATGACTTGACGTTTGTTGTTATATTTGAATAGGAAAATTAATGATTACAATTGATAAGATTGCTAAATATTATCAAAATAAATTTCATGGTACAATGGTTTTGCACAATACAATCACAGTGACTAATAAATTTATTGATGATTCGTTCATATTTTATCCGATATTATTATTGGATTTCAAAAATGGTATCAAAACTCGAGCTATCGCTATCGAAAATTTAAATCAAAACAAATTAGAATACCTAAAATTGAAAATATCTGATTTTTTTATGGATTTAGGAAGTGCGGCGTATATAAAAATGAGTAATATTCATGATCCTCTGATAAATTCTATTGATACGAATCAAATGGCGTTTGCTCCTACGTTATATGTATATACAAATAGATTATCAACGGTCACAGATAAGGATATTAAAAGGGATCTTGGAAATTTTCAACTACTAATCAATATTGAGGAAGAAGCGAAGATGTATAAATCTTTATTTATTTCATACGGCGGACCAGATGAAAAAATAGTTACTAGGATTAATCAAGACTTAAAATCCCACGGAATAAAAACTTGGTTTTTTCCGGACGATGCAAAACCTGGGGAAAAGTTACATAGAATGATGTCCAATGGTATAAGGCAACATGACAAAGTTTTATTGATTTGCTCTAAGTCCTCATTAAGTAGAAATGGAGTACTGAACGAAATTGAGAGAATTCTAGAAAAAGAAGCCAAGGAAGGTGGAAGCGAGATATTGATACCTATAACATTGGATGAGTTTGTTTACGGAGATTGGGCGCCTAAAAATGTAGATATAGCTGAGCAGTTGAGGAGTCGTGTTATTTCAAGAATAGATGTATCTAATCAAGATAAGTATAATGTTGCAATACATAAAGTAATTGAATCCTTGAAAACATAGCTATATTAGTTAATGTGTGAAAGTCATACATAAATAAATATATCATATAGTACAATTAACTTAGAGGTTAACTGTACTGCTCTTAACTCCTGTAACTTAGTACATTCAATGAAAAATATTTGATATTTTTGTACTAAAGTAGTACAATGCTGATTGTTAGATTATTTTGTACTGTACTACCATGAAAATCGGTTATGCACGCGTAAGCAGCTCATCTCAAGATCTCGAACTCCAAAAACAAGCTTTGTCTGCTGCTGGCTGTCAAAAAATATACAGTGAGTCAATCAGCGGTAAAGACAACAATCGTGACCAACTCAACTTAATGTTGAATGATCTTCGCAATGGCGATATCGTAGTTGTCTATAAAATAGATCGTATTGCTCGTTCACTCAAAGGTCTTATTGACATCATTGAATTATTAAACAGTAAATCTGTTGATCTCCTATCGCTAGATTCTGGCGACAAAGTTGATACTACTTCACCAATGGGGAAAGCATTTTTCCAGATAGCTGGTGTTTTTGCTGAATTGGAGCGTAGTATGATTAATGCTCGTACTAAGGCTGGAATAGAGAAAGCTAAAGCTGACGGTGTTAAGTTCGGTAGAACTATAGGAAGTAAGAATAAAACCACTCAAGATAAAATTGAAAAAATCAAAATCTTTTTAGCCGCTAATAAGAGTTACGATTGGATAGCGCAAGAGTTATCTGTTAGTAAGCAAACAATTTCCTATATTAAGAAATCAGTGTGTATTAAATGTTAGTTGACTGTTATCTTGTGTGCTGTTTATCTACTGTACTCCACTGCAGAGCTTGCAACCCCTAGTAACTGTTATAAAAGATTTTTAGAATTATTAATGCTTTATCGATTACAAACACAATAGCCGCCTGATTTTAAGCATAAAAAAGCACCGAATTTTCGGTGCATTAACTTATTTTTTATAACCCATAAAGGTTGATGATGACTAGAGTTAAAACCTAATTTAACAATTTATTTTTCCAAAAACTTAAATGCTTATAAATACCCCCATTTTGTAAATAGAGGTTTAAATTCTGGGTTAGTTTTATTTATCAGAAAGAACAGGTACTCTGGAGCAATGTCTAAGGCACCATTTAGCCAAGTAATTACACCCCATTCTTCCAATTTAGCTTTACGAAAAATTTCTTTATCTTTTAATGGTTCAAATACAGTTCCACTCTCAGGTAGGTCTTGCAAATCAGCGATACCTTCGGCGCCATTATCAAACTGTAATGCTAACTTATAATCTTCAGCATATCGACAAGATTTTATGTGTAACACGATTACTGCTCCAGTGGACTAATTGTTTTTAATGGTTCACGTTTTTGTGCTAATTCCCAATCTTTGAGTAGCTCTGCTCTATGCAGTTCGACCCACTCAAAAACTAGATTAAGGGGTTGCAAGCCGAAACCCCAGAAATTTCTGAGGTTTCGGCTTGCAACCCCAGATTACTAGCTGCGCTTTTATAAAACTTTCCGCAGCCTTGCCAGATAGTCCCAGCAAATAATTAATGCCCCGGTTGTCATTTTCCATTTCCTACTTATAAATTTCTTTTCTGTGTCCTAACTCAACCACCACCACAATTAGCCGGTCATCTTGAATTTCGCAGATTAGTCTAAACGTACCGATTCTATACTTCCATAAACCAGAAAACTCACCAACCAATGCCTCGCCCCATAATCGGGGATTTTCACAGTTGACAATTCTTTGGTCGAGCCAGGTTAAAATCCGCGTTGAAATCTGCTTATCTAACTTTTTGATCTGTTTGATAGCTTCTTGGCTATATTCTACTTTATAGACCAAGCTCACGTTTCAAATCCTCATGCGAAATTGTTGGTTCGTTCCTAGCTAGTACTTTTTTTGCACTAATATAATCTTGAATATCTTCCAGATAATTAGAAAGTGCTTCTTGAACCAGCTCTGATTTGCTTTTATGCAACTCTTTTGCACAAAGCACTAAACTTTGCTCCAGCTCAACTGGTAATCTTAGTGCAAACATAGGTCTCGCCATTTTCTCTCTCCATTAAAGTATTACTACAGTATTACATTATACATCTTACAAAATCATATGTGTTAGTTTTTGTAAAAAACCCTTTCTAAGGTTCAACTATGTTAATATTTCATCTAAAGGAGATTTATCATGCTTGGGACAATATGGGGGCACGAGAGAATTCGGACTTTTTAGCACGTTAAGCAAAATTGCAAATGTAAAATCTCATAATTGCTCATAACCTTTATGAAACTTGATTAATACATGAGTATTTACAATATAATAGAGACAAATTTGGCTTGAATTTTTATTAATTTACTACATTGTAAAAAATGAGGGTTTATTAAACGATGAGAATTGAGGAGATATTTGAGTGGAAATTCCTTAGCGTGCTAGAAAGTCCGAATTCTCTCGTGACCCCAAAATGCGGGTAAATAGTAGTAATCCAGAGGAAGCAGATGCTACCGCCATACGGTTGGTGGGTCTATTTTTTAGCCAGGACGCAACCCGGCCAAAAAATAGACCTTGAACAATCTTGACAATTAAAGACAAAAACATTACAATGTACACATTGTATACATAATTATCATGGAGTGAATTAACATGAGTGCAACTTTATCGCTTAGATTACCAGAAGAAACCAAAGCACAAATAGATAGCCTAGCAAAAATTAGTCATCGACGTAAATCAGATATGTTGATAGGGTGGATAAATGAAAAATTAGATCTGGAGCGGTGGCAAATCGAAGAAATCAATAAGGGAATAGCCGAAGCAGATGCTGGGATATTTGCGACTGAAGAAGATCGCCAAGCATTGAGGAAAAAATGGCTCGGTTAACTATTTTAGAAACTCGTAGAACACTCCAGTCACTCTCCGAGGTGTTAGATTACTATGAAAGTCAACAGAGTGGCTTAGGTGCACGGTTTTTGCGTTCTTATGATAGTCAAATAGAAGTAGTAAGAGATATGCCAAAAATTGGACGGACTGGTAAAGTTTTTGGAACTCGTGAACTAGTTATGCAAGATTTTCCATTCTTGATAGTGTACCGAATTAGAAAAGATTATCTTGAAATTATTAGATTAATCCACCAATCAATGAAATACCCTAATTAGTGGTTTTAATAAATTCACTCTCAAAAATACATGTATTTATGGGGGTGAAAACATATCACTATTGTCATCATTATAGAGAATTTCATATGGCGCAGGAACTTACCCCTTCGAAAACTAAATACAAAAATCTATAATTTAGAAAAAAGAATGTAACGCGACATTACACAATTCTAGATTATACACCACTTAACGTTTGATTCTGAGTAGTATAAATACCGCATAATATTATACTTACTAGAAGTACTATTGCAGTAAAAACCCAAGAAAGCGTTGAAGAAAAATAATCACAAATAAAGCCGAGAAGAAAGGACATAATAATAACTAACAATGTAAATATTATTTCAAAGAAACTTAATACCTTCGCAATGTCCTTGTTATTAACCCAACTCATAATAAAACTATTTCTTTGTACTCTAATTGCAGCATGGCAATAAGCAATAGTAAAAAGCGCACAATAGACAGCATAAATATTATGTATAAGAACACCCCAAAATAGTGCTACTATAAAAATAACACAATGAGTCATGAAAAATCTTTTGAAATTTGTACTCACTCTTTTATTAAGATAACTAGCTAATAATGCTCCACTCCCATACGGTATTGATAACGCAGCATAAAATTGCGATTCATGCGCTATTAATAAATTGCACCATACCACAAAACTTGGACACCTTCTCTCAAGACATTGCTGTCACAAGATTTGTTAACTCAACCAATAGTTGAGGTTTTTTACAACACTTGACCGAGTTAAGTTTTGTTTCTGTTCGGTTGGAGTTTGCTGCTTCAAACTCATTCGGAGACATATAGCCTAGTTTTGAATGAATTCGATTAGGGTTATACCAGCCATTTATGTAATCAAATATCACTAATTCAGCTTTAGTTTTAGTTTCAAAGTGTAAGTGATTCAACACCTCTTTTTTTATCAAACCAAAGAAATTCTCCGCCACCGCATTGTCCCAACAATTGCCTTTACGACTCATGCTACCAACTAAACTATTTTGCTTAATCAGATTACGATAAACTTTAGAGCAATAGTTACTGCCCCGGTCTGTATGCATGATTACTCCGCGCGGATAACCTCTTGCTTGTAAAGCATTACTGAGTGCTTTCACTACTAACCAACGGTCAATCTTGTCACTGGTTGCATAACCAATTACTTTATTTGAATATAAATCAATTACGGTTGCTAGATATAGCCACCCCTCATCCGTAGCAATATAGGTTACATCACCACACCACGCATAATTTACACACGGCGCTGTAAACTCTCGCTTCAGCCAATTATCATAAACTGGTTTAGCATGATTAGAGTC
>SSGY01000162.1 GCA_008017145.1 Neisseriales bacterium | reverse complement strand
GCCGCTGATTCATATATTCCGCTATTATAGATTTCAATCAATTGCTCTTTAAATTCTTTGGTGTACGGCTGTTGACCTGTGGCAACCTTGCTTTCTGGTTTAGCTTCAACTCCAGATTGCGATATTTGTTTAACTTCCATTTCTAGACATCCTTGTAAATCGATGTATATTGTCATTACCGTATTGTAACTGACAACACTACATTCTTATTTCAATTTGTCCAGTTTTAGTGGGACAGTGCAAATAACCAATTATTAACCTGTGGAGAGCTTACGGCTTTGCCTACCTCACCACAGGTTAATAACAAGTTATTTCCGCTAATCGCACAATCGCTACGATTAAGATTACGTAATAATAATTTATGGGAATAATAAAAAACAGTAATTCGCTTCGCTCATAAAATTATACCCTAATATTATCAATATTAGGGTATAATATAGGTAAGAAAAAACCGCCCGAAGGCGGTACAAACCTACTTGCTCAAATAATGAACAAGATTAGCTAGAAAGTTAAATATTGCGGTTACGGCAAATAACACAGCAACTATAACATTTTCTGATTGTTTGTTTTTTCTTTTCATCGCTCCTCCTTTCTCTGCCGTGAAGGAGTAATGACCGCCTGAGTATCAATCGAAACGGTCAATACTCATAAAAGCAGACCGGAATTATAGCATAAAAAAGGCTTGGTTAAAACCAGGCCTTTTTTTATGTGCGCCAGACATGGCGCACATTCAAATGAGTAGAGGGCTATGGTTACATAGCCCTCTTTGACAACTGGCTGGAACCAGTTGTTTTGTCCGTAAGGACAGAAACGTGAACCCATATTATACCGCATTATACTTATTGATTCAATATATTTAAATTCGCCAATGCTGGAAACTGCATACAAAAACTGTTTGAGAAAACTTTATAAAAGATATCATTTAAGGTTAGGGTGTTATATGATATTAGCACCCCATTATGGCAATGCTATCAAAAAAATAAAGGATTATGAGTGAAGATATTAATTTTTTCTATTCTTGGCAATCAGATATCCCTGAAAATACATACAAAATTAGAAAAGCACTAGCTTGGACAAAAAATAAAAGTCATCTATTAAAATTCATGAATCAATTAATGATTAAGTTGGAAGGCCTAGTATTGCACAAAGCGTGATTGATAAAGCAAAATCTTGTGACATTTTTATTTGCGTTCTTTCATTTACTGAATTACTGGGTTTCGTTTTGTTTTTATCTTCTCTCAAATAATAGTAATCTGGACCAATTGAGTTGTAAGTATTTTGTTCCAGTCTATCATAAAAATCAACTATTTTAGGTTATTTTAGTCGGATTTGTTATAATATATCTTGTCGAAACACTATTGGATAGTGTCATATATTTATAGGAATACTGTCGTTGCTTCAGAATTCAAATATAAAACCTTAGCTAGTGCTAATAAGAAGCTCGTTGAGCTTCAGGGTAAATTAAATCCCCAGATACTTATCAATAAAGGTTTTGTATTAGCGGTAAAGACAGGCGAATATTTTTGAAATGGATCTACTATGAAATTTGCTAAGGTATTTATATGTTTGACGGGTCTTGTCTCGCTTAACGTTTTTGCTATCCCGATTAATAATCAAATCGATGACAAAACCAATCCTGAAATTTGGCAGAGTTCAATTAATTATCTAAATAACCATCAAAATAATTCTACATTGGTTGAATTTACAAAAGACATGTTAGCGCATAAAGTTATTACTGAGTCTGATATTCAGATATCTGGTGATAAAGTAGTTATCAAAACCACAGCAGGTAATACTATTGCTGATTATATGTTAAAGAGCTTATGTTATTTTGGAACTGGCGAAAGGCAGTCTTGGGCACAGCTTTACGCATACAGAGGAGGTAGTGGAAGAACAGTTGGGTACTATCATTTATTTACTGATGATGCATTTGCAGCAGATCAAAATCTGTCATATCCAGATAAAACAAAATATAGCGCTGATGAATATAATGCCAGAGTACAAGATATTAATCATTGGATTAATTATGTTAAGCAAAACGGTAAGACGTATTATTGTTATGCAAGTAGACAATCTAGTACGTATAATGAAGATACCCTTTATAAAGACAAAGACAATTTGTTATTTGCAATTGTAGAGCAATCTACAAATCTTCAAGAGAGTTATATTAGAGATGGTAATAGTTCCTCTGTGATCTTAACGAAACCTTTACCTGCATATTTAACATACTATGCGAAACCAGAGGCTAAAAAAATACTCGAAAAAAACTATCAAGCATCTAAAAATAGCTCTTTTGATGCTTATCTGAAAGCGCAATATCAAAATCAGACTAATCAGAAAACATTAGAACAACAACAGTTAGCTAATAATATGAAAACTTTTCGGACTAAATTACAACCTGGTGATGATGTGAACTGCGGTACTGTGATAGAAGTAAAAGGCAAGATGGTTCATGTTCAAACTGGTAGTGATGCCAGAGACATATGGATTGCTAATACTAATATTTTCCCGCAGAACATTGATGGAAAAATAGTTGGCTGTAAAGATTCTAATCGTTGGTATAAGCGTTATGGTAACTGGGTTCAAGCTGGTGGAAATAATTATTATAGAAATGATTCAAATTATAACGATGATATTCTAAATTGAGTTATAAATTATACGGTTATATTTTTGAGATAAATTGAATGTTACTGCCCAGCCTATATCAAAAGTCAATGATTTAGGCTGTTGTTTTTTGTTAAGCATAACCAAAAGATTAAGGGAAATTCAATTCCTCACCCCCCCCTTATAAGAACATTTAACTCCTCTTGGATTGCCGCACGGAGATTTATTATGGCTGTCTTGATTCTATGCTATAACCTCTGGCGTTAATATGTAGTCATCTGGAGTGTTAGTGTTTGCATAGATATAGCCACGTTTTCTTCGCAAACACTCAATGTCAAACATGCGCTGACTTGCAATAGTTTTAGATTCACATGGTTCCCATATGTGGCGTGCCGATTTCTTACCAATGCCACCATACACCTTTACTACGCACCAATTACCAAATAGATCCTGATTGATACTCAACCAATAGAATCTAGATTTTGTCGGATGGATCATGTAAATCATTGGTATTGCGGTTTATTCGTTTTTTAAAAAATCTTCGGTTTTGAATTCAAGATGCAACCCCATCTCAGGATTTTCTTGTGTTATTTGTATTGGCCCAGTATAGAGTGGTGTAATACCTTTTTTCGACTGTTGATGAATTTCGATGCTTGGCTTATCTTTTTCTGTTCTGTCTAAATTGACAAAGATATTGCCTCTGAATCTGATTTCTTGACCATTTTGCTCCTCATCAAGCTCACGAACATATTTTTCTTGATAAAAATAATTAATTGATGATTCAATTATTTTTGAGAGCAACTCATCAATATCAACTTTTTTATCTGCCATATCCTGAAATTTATACTTAGCCGCTAATATTAAGGCTTTTTGCTGTATATCATCACTAATTGCTATTTTACGTACTTTCTTAGTATTTTCCATTTAGTTGTCCATTATTGTTATTTAATCATATAATATTATTATATCATAAATTGGCGTTGTAAATATGGATATATTTTACTAACTATAACATAATTTATATACTAAATTAGCGTCTATTTTAGCGTGTTTGATATGCTTATCTGTCTATTATCTATAACATAATATTCAATTATGTTATAGTTAAACTGTAATTATGCTATAATCACTGCCAAATACATCGCGCTAACCAGTTTCATCTTCGGAAAATGTTCTAAAATGCTCGCAGAAATTAATAATTATTGGCAAATGTTCTATAATGAACAAAATGCCAAACAATTAACAAAAAACTCATTAATGACATATAATCGCATTTATGAGTATTTTTATCAATATTTAGCTGATTCAGTGGATAATAAGCAAATATCAGCAATAAATGATATAAATAACGCAACCTTAGTTGATTATATAAATAAGCTTAATTTAGCTAATACGAGCAAACAATTACATATTACCGTGATAAAACAGTTTTTATGGTTTATTGCCGATAATGATATCCAGAAGCATGGTATTTTAAAAAATAAAGTCACGGGCGTAACTCTCAAGAAAATTGATAAGCCAGTCGATGCTTTCACTGAAATTGAACAACAAAAGATAAAAAGCTTAATTCAAGAGCTAGATAAGACCAATGGACTAAAAAATAACCGCTTGTCATTAATTTTAAAGTTATTACTATTTCACGGTGTGCGGATCTCAGAGCTGTGTAATCTAACTTGGGATGATGTATCAATCGAGTATGATGATACACATGGCGAAGTCTATAAATTCAATTATTTCGGCAAAGGTCAGAAAGTACGTGATCTAGATTTCCCGGTGCTATTTGTACAAAGTAATATGGATATTATTCGAGCTAAAATACCGAGTCAGTATGTCGTACCAAGTCTTTCAGGCAATGCTAGCACCAGGGAGAATATTTACACTACTGTAAAAATACATCTCAATAAAAATGGTATTACGGATGTGTATTTGCATAAATTCAGGCATACATTTGGTCAAAATCAGGTAAATAATGGTGTTAACATAACGACCATTACTGAATTAATGGGGCATTCCAATCCGAATGTGACTTTTAAATTTTACCTACGTGGCAACAAAAAAGCTAAGCGCAGTGCGGTTATTGATGGGATAAAATAGTAAATATCAATATAATAATTATAGTAGGGGTATGTTTAGATATTGCACCAAATCCAACGAACATATTAGATTTGGTTGTTTCAAAAACATAAACTGTCTTAATTTTGGGATAAAACAGTTTTGGAACTTTTTTTGGAATATATTTCTTAACAAACATAGGTTTAGTTTGGTATATTTTTCTAATGTTTCAATAACACTAGATTTTGGCATACTGGAACATAATTCAATTATATCAATTTGTTTACTAAGTTCGTTGAATTTGGTGCAATATCTAAGTGTACCCCTAAAACTGGTTTAAATCTATGATATAAAATATAAAACCACTAACTTTGGTTAATGATCAAGATGCATGACTGGAAAAAAGTTGTGAATTATTATTGATAGAATAGCGTAGACAGATTAAAATATACCATTGATTAATTGTTATGAAAGATATTCATCATGTCTCAAGATTATAAAATTGCATTCACAAGGCAAACTGGTAGTGCGGAATACCCTCATACTCAATTTTTGAATAAAGATGGTCACTTTATCTGGGCACATTCTGGGGTTTGTACTCACTACACTTCTAACAGTGCAGTGATTATATCTCAAGGTCAAAGGTTCGTCTATGTCTTTAATGAGCGTGGGCTGGATTTTCACTGAAATAGAAACTTTTGCGGCGTGACTTGAAAACACATATTTAACCCCCATTATTCCACTACTTTAACGTTAGGAATAATAATGGGCTGTCAAAGAGCGAGTAAATTCCATAGGTATGGCGCAAGAAATTTCCATAGCTAAATTATACTATACGCCCATCTAATTATCCATAATTACCTCCTCACCAATATCATTTTGTCCATTAAGATTGATTACTTTTTTAGCTCGATAGCTTGGCCCACTAATTTTAAAAACCAACGAGTGATGGACTATTCTGTCTAATATGGCTCCTGCTAATATATTATCAGCAAATATCTCTCCCCATTGTTCAAATGGTTTATTTGTACTTATTATTACTGAACCTTTTTCATATCGGCGTGATATCACCTCAAAGAAATCATCTGCCGAATAAGCAGGTACTTCCTTAAAACCCAGCTCATCCAGAATTAATAGGTCTGGCTCTAAATAATAATTTAGCTTCTTATAAAATGAATTATCTGCCTTTGCAGTATGAAGGTTATACAACATGTCGGCTACAGAACTAAACAATACTTTATGACCTTTTAATAATGCCTGGATTCCTAAGGCTATTGATAAATGAGTCTTGCCAGTGCCAGGACTACCTATAAAAACAACATTTTGATTCTCTCTAATAAATTGACATGTTGCAGCATCATTTAGTTGCCTTTTATCAATAGATGGTTGAAAGCTAAAGTCAAACTCGGCTATCGTTTTACGAATTGGAAACTTGGCACGTGCATATCGTTTATTGTGACTGTTATCACGACGATTATTCGCCTCATCTTCTAACAGTAATTCGATAAACTCTGAATAAGACAGTGCGTTACTATTGGCATAAGCTAATCGCTCATCAATTGATTACATTATTCCAGAGAGTTTAAAGTCTTTTAACCTTGACTTTAAGAGACTATTATTCATTGTACACCCCCAACATGATTATCTAATGGTAAATTATATGTCCCTTCACGACAGATATTACGAACTGTTGTATAACTAAATGCTTGGTATACTAACGCCCGTTTACATGCTAGATTAACAACATCTTTATCATAATCTTTAGTTAGAGATAATATCCCACTAATTGGGCGTTGCCATGCATTAGGATTGTTTTCTATTAAAGCCAGAAAGAATTGCCCCGCATCATTACCAATATTACTCATCTTGATGAAATAATGTTCTTGATATTCAGTTGATAATATATTCTTATATTTTGGATAGTGGCTTGCTATGGTTATAAACTTACCCCTATCTCTACTGCGAGTATGTAGAGCTATTTGTTGTGTTTTATAACTTATCCGGACTGTATTTACACTCACTTCAACTTCAACCTCTTTGCCAATGTATTCATATGGTACAGAATAATAACAATAGTCAATGTAAACATGACAATCATGGTACACAATTCTAATGCCTACATTAGGAATGCTGAATACAACCTCAGGTTGTGGTTTTAATCGTGCTACTTCATCGCGTTTAAATAACTCTGCAGGAATTTGTTGGGTAGTCCCATGGATGCGGTTATTACATTTAGTGTTTAGCCAATGTGTTAATTTCTCTTGTAACTCTTTATGAGTAGTAAATGTGCGACCTGCAAAAAAGTTATTCTTGACGAATTTGATACCAGATTCAACCTTACCTTTTTCTTGTGGTTCTCTTACCCGACAAGGAAATGGTAAAAACCCATAATAATCAGCAAACTGTTTATATAGACTCTGGTACACAGGTTCATAAAAATTAGCATCAAGGATTGCTGCTTTAAGATTATCAATCTTAATTCTAGATGGTACACCATTAAAAAACTTAAATGCATTGATATGACACTGAATAAATGTCTCTACCTTTTGATCATAAACACACTCATAATAATCCATCCGTGAATAACTCAGGCGCATATTAAATATCCAGGTCTTGCGTCTTTTACCTGATACATCTGGTGTTAGTCCAACGTATCCAAAGTCAACTTGCGCTTCTTCACCAGCGTTAGTATGAAAACGAATATGAACATCAGATGAGTCTTTTATTTCAGCAACATAGCGCTTCACTGCTGAGTAACTGATTGATACTCCATCAAGTTGTAATTCTTCATGAATACGAATACTACTAAGATTTTGCTCTAGAAGATTAAGGATCTTCGTGCGATGGTTATCGAGAGTTTTTGGGTGAGGTTTCTTTTGTGGATATGTACCATTTTCTAAAGATTTAATCACTTTATTAACGGTCTTCCAATCATGTTTAGTAATACGACTTATTTCACTTTTAGTTTTACCAAGTTTCCAAAGTGATTCAATTGTAATATGCATAGCAAACTCCAACATGTAACTTATCTCACAAATAAATTGATAAGTTATTTTATTTTAGATAATAAATTTATTGTAAATTTATCGGCTATAACTATGGAATTTTATTGCGCGTTTGCTATGGAATTTACTCGCTCTTTGACATAATGGGCAGACGGAAACATCTCACCAAAGAAGAACGATTAGTAATCCAAGTAGGATTGGAAAGCAACCGTAAGATCAGTGCAATAGCCAAGGAGCTAGGCCGCTCTAAAAGCTGCATATCTAAAGAAATCCACAATAATACAGATCCAACATTTGGTCATTACAACTACCTCAGAGCTGATAACATTGCAAGAGAACGTCAGAATAAAGCAAAATCAGGCAATTACAAGATAAGTAAGATCCCCAAGGAAATAATGGACAAGCTATTTGATAGTTACCTGGGAGTCCATGAACTTAGTCCAGATGATGCGGCTTACAAGCTTAGAGTAGAAGAAGACTACCGCATCAGCTACAGCTCATTATACCGCCATATTTATCGAAATAAAGCAAATGGTGGTAAGCTATTCAAATACTTACCACGCAAAGGTAAACGGCATAAAAAGGCTAAATACGTTCGTGTTAGTATCAACAATAAGGTGATGATAGACAATCGTCCAGTGAAGGAGATATTGCTACTCGAAGCTGGTAATTGGGAAATTGACACCATCTTTGGTAAAGATCAGGAATCATTCCTACTCACATTAGTCGACATCGCAACCATGTACACTATCATAGTTAAGCTAGATAATAAGGCTGCAAACACTGTGGAACAAGCGTTATTGAAGATTTTTGGAGGTGGGTTCTTACCATTAAAATCAATTACCTCCGATAATGGTGGGGAGTTTGCTTGCCACAATGCTATCAAACAAGTATTTGGCATTGAATGGTATTTTTGTCACCCGTACTGTTCATGGGAGAGAGGCCTCAACGAGAACACCAATGGTTTGATTCGTAGATCGTTGCCAAAAGGAACAGACTTTAACAAGGTTAGCAACGAAGAGATCAGAATGATACAAAACAATCTAAATGCTAGGTATCGCAAGCGAATAGGAAGGCTCACGCCAACGAACAAGATGGTTGAGATGGTGCAGCAAGCCGCCTAAACCACAATCATTCTCTAAAAGCACTAAAAAATGTTATTAAATCTAATAGCAAAGCTGCTGCATTGACTATTGTACAGAAATTTAGGCTAAATTTGGATAAAAATACGAAAAAATGGTGAATTTTATTCAAAAATGGCGAAATGTTCAGTTACAATATTGACATCTACAGGAATAATGGAAATTTAACCTGCAAAAGTTTCTATTTCAGTGAAAATCCAGCATATACAGTAAAGCATCGGATAGCTTCGATAAGTACTGATATTGTCGATAACAATTAGATCCAAGCAATTTACGTGCATTAAGACCTGCGTGGTATTTCTTCTGTTTAATATGGCGTTTAACTAAATCTCTATAACTTTGATAAAAGCCACTGGTTAAGGTAATGTTATAGCGTTTCTTATAGTTGTGACGAATACTAAATCTAACATAAAATATGCGAAAAATTTGAGTTAGCAGCATTAGAGCGAAGATTACCATGGTTAAATAATATGGTTCTGTAACTACATCCTGGAGTGAAAGTGCTGTAACTTGTTCTTTGCTGTACAGCTCGGGTTGGATTACGGCGACTACTCTGAATAAACCCAGACTACAACAGATACTGAGGGTAAATAGGCTGCTAACG
>SSGY01000110.1 GCA_008017145.1 Neisseriales bacterium | reverse complement strand
ACATGTAGCTGTTTTATTAATTCAATTTCACAATTATTAAGCGGTTGAGTTAAGACTGTAGTTAAATCAATATCACTACTATTCGGATTAAAATCACCATAAGATAAAGAGCCGAATAAATATAAGCCAACCAGATTCTTACCTAAAATGTCTTGAATGCTATTTGCCATAGAAGATAGAATCTTATTAATGTCTTGGTATGGTGTCATGCTTTTTCACTTTAATAGAAAAATAAAGTCCAAAATAACGTCCGTTTGATGAGACGAATAAACAACCATCAAAAATACTATCAATAGTGTACAATATCTCCATCTTAGAAAACAAAGTATTAGTTTGTCAATATTTGCTTAATAAATGGGAATAATATGTCAAGATTGATTGGATACGCTAGAGTAAGTAGAAATGAGCAAGATTTAAATTTGCAACTTGATGCACTTGAAAAATCTGGATGTATAAAAGAAATGATATTCACGGATAAAATATCAGGTTCTAAAACGGATCGTCCAGGTTTAGATAAATGTTTGGACTCTTTGCAACCTGGTGACACATTATTAGTCTGGAGATTAGACCGACTTGGGAGATCAATGTCACACTTGGTATCATTAGTCGAAGATCTACGCTTAAAAAATATTGGATTCAAATCTCTTTGCGATGGTGCAATTGATACAACCACTGCATCTGGCGAGTTAACTTTTAACATATTTTCGTCATTAGCACAATTTGAACGTCGCCTAATTCAAGAACGCACCAAAGCAGGGCTTGATGCAGCTAGAGCAAGGGGTCGCCAAGGTGGACGTAAGAAAATCGACTCAGATAATCCAAAGGTTCAAATGGCCAAAAAGATGCACAAAGATCATGGCATGAGCATCTCTGATATTTGCAAAACCCTCAATATATCCAGATCATGCTTCTATCGATATCTCTCTCTTTAGTTCTTAGCGTAGGATATTTTCCGAATTCTCTCGTGACCCCTATTTCGATGCCAAGCAACTCACGTGAATTATTTTACCGTGCAGTAAAATAAATTGCTTAATCAAACCATATTTGGTATACAATGTTGTATTAATATAATAAAATTAACCAATTAAAGGATACGTTGTTATGGCAACATCATCATTCACTGCTGATTTCACTCTTACCGAAGAGTCATCAATACGTCTAATTGAAGAATTATTAAATCCTGATCCTGCTTCTCGTATAATTAGAACTGATTTAGTTACTGAAGAAACCCTGCGCGAAGGTCGTGAACTTATTGAAAAGTTCTCATTCTTCTAGTATCTACATAAGCCTACACACTTTTCAGCTCTGCAAATCCGTGCCACAATTTACTGTCTGGTGTCACTAAAATAAATTACCAAATCAAATCAGCTTAAGCATATTGTCAGCTAAAAGGTTTTATCTAATTGTAATCCTTATACCTGATATCAAGGTACTATTTCCAGATTAATAAATCTATTAACAGAAAATGGGGGTAAGATGTGGATAAATTGATCATAACACTTAAGTAGGTAATTTGACCGTAACTTGGTATTTCAATCACCAATCAATCATCTTTCACATTACTTTACTCCCACCCAATAAATTATCTATACGCAGATGCCTATATTTGATAATAATTAAATATAATCAGATTATTATGTGGTGATCCGATATCTGTAGACTATGTTTTATTATATCACAAATCGCTTGTACTGCGTTAACGCTCTGATATGAAATCATATATTAAAATGATTTAGTTTTTACTCCAAAACACTCGCAATATACAGATAATTTATTTATTTTTGAATAATTCCTAATAAAAAGTAGCGTTAACTCAAAAGTTGGCTTTTTTATGTCGAAACCAGCACTAACCAAGGAAATAAGTGTGAGAGAGCAATACGCATTTAGATCGCAATCGATTTTCAGTATTATCAGCTCTATTTCAATGCAAAGCAACCCATGTGGATTACTTTGCTGTGCAGTAAAACAAATCGCTTAATCAAACCAGATTTGGCGGGCGATGCTGTATTAATATAATAGTTAGCATAAATTAACCAATTCAAGAGTACGTAGTTATGGCAACATAATCATTCGATGCTGATTTCACTCTTTCAGAGGAATCTGCTAAGTTATTAATAGAACGTATTAATAGATTTCACGTTGAGTACATAAATTAATTCTAGCTAAATATACCTACTTTTAAAACTTAAAATACACATAGCAATAACACTACATATAACAATGTAGATACAATTCACCTTTCCTTCAAACTCAGGGAGAAGGCTCTTCAATACTTCTAGATTGTCACCATGAATGATTCTGTTATTCGTGGAATTGGCAGGAGTGCCTTCTTTGGCTGTAAAGCTATATTTCTTATCCAGCAAACGGAACGGAACATCGTGATGATGGTTGACAACCTTGTTCTTTCCGACCCAGTGCAGTGTTGGCATAAATTCGTCTTCTAAAGATTCTTGTTAAATTTTATGTTTCGATTCTGACCTCAGGTTTTTTCCAGCGGATACCCGTACCTGTTGAGCAACTTTGCAAGACACAGAACCACATCAGAAGTCTAAAAAAAGCCATCTCAATGAGTGGCTTTTGGATGTTTGGCTGGCACCTCGAAGTCGAACCGAGTACCAATCGATTATGAGTTACTGCTCTAACCTAAGCATGAACTAGACACCTGAATTAAAAATTAAATTGCAACAGCAATAGCTAGAGAATCCATTTTATTGGACAGTAATTCCACATTTTACCAAATTTTCTTCTTATACACTCATTAAATCACATCAAATGAGTAAGGATTATAGTCACAAAACCCTACTCTAATTTCTATCTTCAGACTTTTTCAATATGAATTTTATGGACATAAGTTTTTGAGGACTTAAGTTTCATTAGTACACTTAAATCCGAAGATTCTTATTTATACAACTTTCTAAACGCTCAAGCCTATCATTTATTTGCTTTAATTCAAGAATGACATTCTTAAAATCTCTTTCTAAACCGATTTTAATGCCTTCACTTAAATACGTCATATTCTTACGTTTTGCTATCTTCAATAAGATATCAAAAAGCTTGTCGCCAGTTATTACTAGTTCAAACGGCTTACTATTGTTGTCTGTCATGTTCATTTCCTTTAACATAAATTTTAAGGTGATTAAACTCTCCGTGGATAATCTTTGAGTATTGTAGCAGGTTTATTTGTATTACATTTATATTATTTAGGTGAATTAACAAATATATTTATTATTTATTTGCGAAATATAATTATTATGCTAAAATATCGTTAATTAATAAATATTCGTTTTGTGGCTAAACTTTGATTAGCTGAAGGCTTTGGATAATGAAAACTATTGCAGTCGAAATTAACTTTGAAATTGATATCTTTAATTGGATACAGAAATACAAGCAAGAGTTATCTATTGATGAATTTGTTAGTATGATAGTTAGAGCGGCAATGCCAGAACATCTCGCTAATACTATAGATGATTAATTTATATGGATATTGTAGTCATTAAACACAAATATAAAAACACTAAAATGCTAATTATATTATTCATTTTATGAATACAAAAAGTATAGTATAATTAGCATTGCTATATATACTATACTTTTTTTTGGAGGCTTTATGAAAAATTCATTATTAATTTCGTGTCTTATAACCGCGGGTATTTTATCAGCGTGTAACAGCGGTGGTTCATCGGGTAGTGGCGGAGGGAACCAACCATTCCAACAATGGACCAATCAAATTGGTGCCGCATCAAGCGGTGGCGGTAGAATAACTTATGATCCAATTAAAAATATAATCTACCGTGACTACGAAAGTAGCGGTAAAGTATTATGCATGGTTTCAGGAAGTTCTTCAGCATCAACACCTTGGGACTGTAATACATTAAACAATAATTTACCATCAAATATCTCAATTGGCAGCACGAATGTTGTTACTGATAATTCTGGTAATGTGTATGTGTTTGGTGCTGGCAATAGCCAAGCATACTTACTAAAGTATGATGGTAGCTCATGGACGTCATATCCTTTAACTGGCGCACCTACAGATGGTAACAGTATTGGGGATAGCATCTTCTTCTATAATAATAATTTCTACGCGGTTTCATACTCTGGCTCATCAGGGAATGTTACAACAAACTTAGTTGGATTTAATTCATCTGGTAATTATGTTGGAAGTATTAATAATGTATATACTGGTTCTAGTCAGTTACAGTATGCTACTTCAGCAATCTATAACGGTAGAATTTATGTTACAGCTAATAACCAAGTTCAATCAATAAACTTAACTAATCCTAGTGATGTACAGAATTTTACGGCAATACCTTCTCCCACAGGTGGCATGACACTAGGACTTACGGTTAATGCGAATGGAATTGTCGCATGTAATCTTTATGGAATATTTAGTAGCTCATTAAATAATAGTGGCTGGTCGAACATAGGCTATACGTATAGTATAACTCAATCAGGTCAAACCGCATACATAGGCTGTATGTATGCAGCATCTAAAGATAACAAAGCTCTTGTAGTTGGTTATACTCCAGATTCAGGCAGTGGTGTAAGCGCTGTGTATTTGCAACCATAATTAAGGGGAGTTTATATGAATAAGTTTAGAAATCTATTATTGATTGTAGCTATTGTATTACCTATTTCGGCATATGCTGGCGATGATGCCAGCTTGATAAAAACCCGTTTTGTTTATGAGGTTCCGCCAACTGCAGATCTTGAGAAATTAAAAGCCAGTTTAAAAGATGCGATTAAATTCCGAGCGGTTGATAAAACTGAAGAAGTAAATAATTTTATGCCAGACGATTTGCCTGAAAAGCCAGGTGATGTGTCATTCCCAGAGAATAACTCCCCAAGTAGTAATAACATGTTCGGCTCTATTATTTCAAATGCTATGACTACCAATGGTCAAATGGTGGCTATGAGTGCCAATATGAAAGGTGCTGTATATGGTATTAAAGGCTACTATGCTACTTCTGTGATTGGCTTTTCAAAAAATAATTCATCTGAAGGTTATGTCGGTGCAATTTATCCGTATGAGAAAGGCTACCGAGTTTATATCTATACCTTCTTTAATAAGAGCCGCGACATGTTCGGTAAAGCTGCAGATTGGGTAGTTGGTAAAGCATTAACCGATGATTTAGATCAAGGCTATTCAAATGCGGTACAAGTGCGAGATAAATTCCTTGAGGCTGAACCAGAAGCAGCTATAAAGCGCCAGGATCCACCATTCTTATCGCAGTACAAATTATCTAGTTTGAATACTGTAACTAAGATTGAGTCTGCTCCTGAAGTTAAGATGGTAGAGGGCCAGGAATCAGGCGCTAAATGATCATCTTATTT
>SSGY01000057.1 GCA_008017145.1 Neisseriales bacterium | reverse complement strand
GCTGAATTTAGCATAAAGAGTATATGTTCCATTGCTGTTGGAAGAAAATGAAGTTATATTGGCAACTTTTAGCGATAAAAAAACAATACAGGCTAAGCCAATAACTACGAAAATACCAACCCAAAAATCAATAGTGCTACGTTTCATTCTAATTCCTAAAACATATACTCGTCGTGCTCACAATTCTAGCGTTGTCGTATTGCTAAAAAAGGTTCGTTATGTACGGTGGTGTGTACACCGCCTCACCTTTTTTATTCAATACTCCTAGCTATAATCGCGATCACTTAGAGTCTATACATAAAAGCTCAACTTATAAGCGTTTAAAACATAAAAGCGGTAAGTACAAAATCTATTGCTAGAACTGCTAGTGCTGAATGAACTACAGTTCGTGTTGTTGCAGAGGATACGCCCTCAGCAGTTGCTTTGGCTTGAAGGCCTTGATAGACAGAAATTAAACTAACAACAACACCAAAAACCAAGGCTTTTATCAAACCATTGATAACATCATCATGAAGATTTACACTACTTTGCATTTGCGACCAGAATGTTCCTTGATCTAATTTTAGTAGCGTTACTCCAACAAAGTGTCCACCCCAGATACCACTACAATCAAATAAAGCAGTTAGCAAAGGTACAGAAATAATCCCACCGATAAATTTGGGCGCAATTACGCGTCTAATCGGATCAACTGCCATCACACTCATGGCATCAAGCTGTTCGGTTGCTTTCATTAAGCCGATTTCGGCAGTCATGCCAGAGCCTGCTCGTGAAGCAAATAAGATTGCACACAGTACTGGTCCCAGTTCACGAAGTAAGGACAGCGCAACTAAGGAACCTAAAACGCTTACTGAGCCAAAGCGCTGGAGGGTGTTGTAGCCTTGCAAGCCTAAAACCATTCCGACAAACCAGCCAGAGACAGCAATAATCAGTAATGATAATACACCACTAAAAAAGATTTCTTTTATAATTAGTTGTGGACGCTTTAATGCGTAGCCAAGTCCACTGATAATATAGGTCAATAATCGTGCACATTCGCCAAGCATTATGATAAATGAGCTTACTGGATGCCCGATATAACGAATTAATGTGCTAATTTGTTTCATTTAAGTCCTAAATAATGCTCATAACTATATTGACTTGGGTATTTAAACTCAAATGGACCACTTATTTCGCCATTAATAAATTGTTTAACTGCTGGATTGCTACTATTTCTGATTTCTTCAGTTGTTCCACCAGCGATCACTTCACCATTTGACATAAAATAAATATAGTCCGCAATTTCCATAGTTGCTGCAATATCATGTGTTACCAATACTGCTGTTTGTTTTAGTTGGTCGTTAAGTTTCTTAATTAACATCGCAATTGTATTGAGTGAAATCGGATCTAAACCAGTAAATGGTTCATCATAAAGCATAAGCTCAGGATCTAGAGCCATTGCCCGTGCTAGTGCGATGCGGCGTGCCATTCCTCCAGATAATTCTCCTGGCATCAAATCTTGCGTACCAGTTAGTCCAACTGCTTCAAGTTTCATCGCAACAATGCGTTCAATAAAATTACGGCTAAGGTTAGTATTCTCGCGCAAAGGAAAAGCAATATTTGCTGCAACACTCAGATCGGTAAACAACGCACCAAACTGAAATAGTAAACCAAGTCTGCGTCTTATATCATAAATCTGACGGTAATTAAGCTTGGTTATATCTTGTCCAAATACTTTAATACTACCATGCTGTGGCGAGATTTGTCCAGAAATCAGGCGCAAAATAGTGGTTTTACCGCTTCCGCTTCCGCCCATAATCGCAGTAATTTTACCCGCTGGAATTTGCAGCGAGATGTTTTTTAAAATCGGCTTATTTTCGTTATACGAAAAAGATAGATTTTCAATTTGGATTAGGTTTTCTGGGTTCATTTCACAACAAAAAAATATTAAGGTAATATTATACTAAAAAGCAGGATTATTGTTTTTATAATTATATGGTACTTAGATTAGTGAGAGATTATAAAACAAATGTTTGAATTGCGCAAGAGGATTTTGCAGCTTAATTTGTATATCCTATAAGTTGCTTTATTTTTAACCTTTGATATGTTGTATTAATACAAAAATTGATTGCTATGATTTATCCAGTTTTTACCTGCTTAGTTAAAGTTTTGCAAGACGATGTCTTCCTTGTTCAGTATTGAAATTTAGAATCCTATAAGCTATTTTGCCGATTAAAACACCCAGGCATTGCCTAGGTGTTTTAATCGGCAAAATAGCTTATAGTAATTCTTGGCGGATAATGTTAAATCCTAATATTCCAATACTGTATTTATAACGCTGATGGAATGTGAATATATTTATGTGGTTACAGAGAGTGATGATACTGGTTTAATGTGTAATTTTTGAGGTGTTTAAATTCAATTATAACAGATGGTTATTGGAGGGTGTTTATTCGTGTGGTGTCATCTCTGAAAAATTTGCGGTAATTAATGCGTTCGTATGATTAATCTACAGCGTTACAATTATCTTTCTATAGAATTGAACTGAGCACTAAAGGAGGTGGGCATGGGCATACTCTTATGGTAAATACTCTTAATTTGTTGCATTGTGTATAAAAGCTACATATTTGTGCGTTAAATTTAGCTAATTTAATGGATTGTGTGTGAATTGTTGCGTTTCCAAATGGCTTTATTGTGAGTTTTAAGATATAATCGGAATTTGGCGTGTAAGACTGTAGATAAAGGTATTATATATTATGAAATTAATTAATGACGGTGGCGATAATGAGAATAAAAAGAAAGATAAGTCAAGTATCTTTGTGGTAATAGCGAATGTTATCGGTGTTTCGTCGATGGCTTTTGTTATTAGTGCTGTGGTATTTGCGGTACTATTATTTGGTGTAATTAGCTTTGCTTTTTGGCATCTAAAATATCAAGGAGGGATTAAGCCTCCATATAATGCCATTGATTTTAAACAAGTTGCATATATCGACAATCAATTTGTAATTTACGGAATAGATTACGATAAACCTAAGCCATATAGTTTGGTAATCTTTAACTCAACTTATGGTGAATCATGGGATAAATCAGAGATTAATTTTACTCCCAATCAAGCAGTCAACATTTCTTATCAAGCGTCTTTTAATTATTTTAAAGGGCAATGCTATTTATTTGGTCAAACACTGTCTCCACTAGTTGCATCTGATTGTCGGCATTGGCACAACCAAGCAATTGAGATTGAAAGTGCAACTAATGTATTCAATGAATTAGCTTGGGGAGTTCCCGGTTCTGTAGTTGTAAAAGATATGATTTATATTTCAACAAATAGCAATGGTGTTTATTCAAGTAAAGATGGAATTAAATGGCAGAATGAGTCATTGCCAAACCCAGATGGAAATGAATATCCGTTGGAGTTTGGGAGTATTGCAGCTGGGAATAACAAAATAATTGTGGAAGCAAGGATGCATAGGAATAAAAAGCTGATAGGTGTTATCTACACTAAAGACTTAAAGACCAACAGCTGGAGCTATCAAGTGTATCCTGAAACAGTGCATAATATAACTAGGGGTAAAGATCGGTTTGTGGGTGCCACCAATAGTGGGGCAATAACAATTGAAGGTAACAAAAATGACATAGAAAGCGTAACGTTAACTACGAGCGAATATGATATAAAACATGGATTTGGTGGAGCTAAATCTTTAGCTTTTGGTGTTCATGGTTCTTTTGTTGGTGTGAACAGAATGTTAACATCTCAGGATGGTTTAGATTGGATGGGTACTTATCCTGATGGTAGTCAAGACATCTGGGCATTAAGTGTCGCGTGTAGTGAGTTTCAATGTATTGGAATTGGTGATAATTATCATCTTATAACAACTAATGATGGCATTTCATGGAAATTACAAGAGTTTGAGCATAAGAACCCACCAAGACAACTTGGTTGGTATCATCGTTTATTAAATCGTTTATTTTTTACTAAAAATTAATTTTAAAGGATATTAAAATGGCTACATATCAAGATAATGCAGAATTAATGAATGGGATTTATAAATATGGAACACTAGATGAGCACGGTAATAATGTGAGTAATAATATCGTTGTTAAAAGTGCAAGCAACCCTGAAGATAAAACTACTTGGACAAAAGTCCAAGTTGCAGGACATTACATAGAACTGAATAACCCAACAAGTGGTTACTACGGAGCGCTCTATCAAAAGGGAAATGAATATATTTTAGTAAATCGTGGAACGAATAATAGACAAGATCAAATTAATGATGGTTTAATGGCGTTGGGTAATATACCTAGTGAATTTTACGATGCTTACGCATTTAGCTAAACAAGCTTCTAGTTATATTAATAGCCATGGTGGAGATAGCCTAGCAATGACTGGGCACTCGGAAGGTGCTACTCAATCAGTTTTGCAGGGGATTATTTTTGGTGGTGAAGTTAATGCTTTCAATCCTTACAATAGCAAGAATTTTTTGGATAAAGTTGAACGAGTTGATTCTTCAACAATAGAGCGTTTAATTCTTGAGCGTAATGTTATCCAAGAAAATATGAATAGTGATAGTCAACAAGCGCTAGCCATAGTAGACCGTGAATTGTTAATTGCTGAAGCTACTAATGCGCTATATGATTCGTGGCACAATAACGGAGGCTCAAACACACAAATAACTAATTATCGAATTGAGAACGATCCCGTTAGTGGAGCGGGAGCAATTCAGAAAGACCATCTCGGTGAAACTATCACAATTGCTTACGAGTCAAAAGGTGATGCTAAACTAATGGGCTCTAATGAATATGTTGTTTTAGATGGGTTAAATGCTGCGTCACATGACTTTTTTGCTGATGTAGACACGTTCCATGGTGCTAATAACTTCCTGCTAGAAAATTTAACTTCTTCCTCAGGGAATTTGCAAATCAAGAGTAGCAAAGCTACCAATAGTGATGCACTACTTGAACTAGCTGAGTTTTTTAAAGATAAAAATAATTTTGAAATCGACCAAACTGGCGCAGGCTCAATCAAGATTGCCCAAGACTATGAGCTGTACGTTGGCTTTGGTAAAAACTGGACATCGTCAGGAGATGATCGCAGCCAGTTGGTTACTGCGGTGCATGATTCAATTTATACTAATGCGGGTTATAAATCCAGCGGTAGCCTGAGTCAAGTGCAAATGATGGTAGAGCGGATTCAGGCACAGTTTGCCAATGACAAATACTTTTATGTCAAGAGCGTTGAATCACCAGATCTACAAACCTATATACTAATTGCCCCCAAAGATCCTACCATAGACCCCAACACCAACAACTACCTCACCAATGCAGAAAACTGGCGTCCACCCCGTGATCCACTTGCCGTTGATTTAGACGGCGATGGAATTGAAACCGTTTCGCAAAATACTGGAATCGTCTTTGATACTGACGCAGATGGACTAAAAACAGGCACTTCATGGCTCAAAGGTGATGATGGTTGGGTGGTGATTGATAAAAATAGTAACGATAAAATTGACAATGGGTCAGAGCTTTTTGGAGATGCGTATGTAAAACAAGACCAAACTAAAGCCGAAGATGCCTATGATGCACTAGGGGATATTGATAGTAATCATGATGGAATGATTACCGCAGCCGATGCCAAGTTTTCTGAGCTTAAAATTTGGCAGGATAAAAATCAAAACGGAATCTCAGAAAGCAATGAACTCAAAACACTGGACGAAATTGGCTTAGTTGAACTAAAAGTCGGTAGAACTTCAAGCTCTGCAACTAATTTGGGTAATGGAGTTGTCACCAATGGTGGCTCAACCACAGTAATCAATGGAGTTGAACAGCAAACCGGAGCATTGAATCTATCACAAAATACATTTTATCGCGAGTTCACTGATAAACTGGATACCAGCAGCGTTGCTGATTTACCGAATCTTGTGGGTAGCGGTTTGGTACGTGATTTACGTGAGGCAATGACTTTGTCAGCTGAGCTAACTCAAGATGTTCGTACTTATATGAGTTCAAATGTGACTGAGCGCAGCAAAATGTTAGATGAACTAGCAAGTGACTGGGCAGCTACATCAACGCTGAGCACATCTAAAAATCGTCATACAGAAGCACATACTGATTTCAACTTTGGTATACATAGTGATATGGAGAATAATGATGAGCTTGAGTTAGTTAAAATTTATGCATAAATGCGACATTTCTAGTGTGAAATTTAATAAATTTGCACTTTATTGTGTAAGTTATTGCATTGCGAAATGATTTTATTTTAAGTGCTGATATATAATAATCGGAATTCAGTGAGCAGAAACGCAAAAATGGAGTAAAGTATGGATGAATTAGAGACTAAAAAAATTAACGAAGAGGATTTGGAAACAGATAATCTTAAAAAACCAGATCCACTTACGATTATCATTCTTGTTATTTTTGCTGGATGTGTTACTGTCGCATTGTTATATGCATTATTTATTGGTGTGACGAGTATTGTGGTGCTTAAATTAAACAATCCAGGGGGAATCAAGCCTCCATATAATGCCATTGATTTTAAACAAGTTGCATATATCGACAATCAATTTGTAGTTTATGGAATAGATTATGATAAGCCAAACCCTTATAGTTTAGTAATTTTTAATTCTATTGATGGTGAATCGTGGGATAAGTCAGAAATTGCATTTACCAAAAATCAAAACGTTAATGTCTCCTATGAAGCGTCCTTTAATTATTTTAAAGGACAATGTTATTTATTTGGGCAAACATTGTCTCCATTGGTAGCATCTGATTGTCGGCATTGGCATAACCAAGCAATTGAGATCGAGAGTGCGATTAAGGCACCAAATGGTTTAGTTTGGGGAGTTCCTGGCTCAGTAGTTGTAAAGGACATGATTTATATTTCAACAAATAGAAATGGTGTTTACTCAAGCAAAGATGGTATCAAATGGCAGAATGAGTCATTACCAAATCCAACTGGAAATAAGTACCCATTAGTGGGTGGTAGTATTGTAACTGGGAATAATAAGATTATTGCCGAGGCAAGTATGCATAAGGGTAAAAAATTAATCGGTGTTATCTATACTAAGGATTTAAAAACGAATACTTGGAGCTACCAGATATATCCTGAAACACTACATAATATCACACGAGGTAAAGATCGGTTTGTAGGAATGACAGAGACAAGTGCATTGGTACTTGTGGATGGGAAAGGTGAATGGGAGAGTTATCCAATACATGATAATTCTGTGAGTTTACAATTTGGTTTGTCTGGATATTTCATTGGTATAGGGTTACTCAATATTTCACGGAATGGAACAATTTGGGAAACAATCATCCTAGAGGATAAGAAGACATGGCTAGCATCTAATTTGGCATGTAGTGATATGCTGTGTGTAGCAGCTGGTGATTCGTATCGGATAGTCAAATCTACTGACGCACGAACATGGGGTTCAGTTGAATTTAATCATAAAAACCCTCCAAAACAACTTGGTTGGTATGATCGTTTACTAAATTGTTTATTTTTCACTAAAAATTAATCTTAAAGGGGTATTAAAATGGCTACATATCAAGATAATGCAGAGTTGATGAATGGAGTTTACAAGTTCGGTACACTAGATGAACACGGTAAAGATGTTACCAACAATATATCATTCACTAATGTAGAGGGTAAACCAACCACTTGGAAAAAAGTAGCCACAGAAACTGACGCACAAAATAATCCCATTAAATTTCTTGAGATCAACAATACAGCTACCGGTTACTACGGAGCTGTATATACCAATGGCAGTGAGTATATTTTAGTAAATCGCGGGACAAATAATTTTAAAAATCAAGTTAGTGATGGTTCAATGGCGCTGGGAAATGTGCCTAATGAGTTTTATGATGCTTATACATTAGCTAAACAAGCTTCTAGTTATATTGATAGTCATGGCGGTGGTAGTTTGGCGATGACTGGACATTCTGCTGGTGGAACTTATTCAGTGCTACAGGGAATTATTTTTGGTGGCGAGGTTAATGCATTTAATCCATATAATAGTAAGAACTTTTTGGATAAGGTTGAACGGGTTGACACTAGTGGCATGGAACAGCGTAAAATTGAGCTACAAAACCAAATTAATAATGAAACAGGTTTAGATGGGATTACGCAATCAGCACTGGATATGTTAAATCAAGAACTTGCGCGTGCTGACGCTACTAATGCATTGTATGATGCTTGGCATAATACAGGTGGCTCTAATGCACAAATCACAAATTATGTGATAGAACATGACCCAGTGAGTGGAACAGGTGCAATTCAAAATGACCAACTTGGAGAAACAGTCGCAATTACTTACGATGCAAAAGGTGATGCAAAGCTAATGGGGGTTAATGAATATGTAGGTATGCTAGATATGCTTAATATCGGTATATTTATTGAAAAATTAGGTGAAGCAGCAGTAGATTTTTTTGCTGATGTAGACACGTTCCATGGTGCTAATAACTTCCTGCTAGAAAATTTAACATCTTCTTCAGGAAATTTACAAATCAAGAGTAGCAAAGCTACCAATAGTGATGCACTACTTGAATTAGCAGCATTTTTCAAAGATAAGACTAAGTTTGAGATAGACCAAACTAGCGTGGGTTCAATCAAAGTCGGTCATGATCACGAGCTATTTATCGGCATAACAGCACCACGTAGCGATTGGGCGTCAACTGGCAATACACGTAGTCAACTCATAACATCACAAGGTGATTCGGTTTACACCAAAGTCAACTTAGCTGCGGTTGGTACGGCTCAAGATATAGCAGTAGAACACCAGCAGACAATTGATTATATGTTATCCCTTAGATATGTGGATGGTAGCCAAATGTACGGGATCAAACACGATGAAGTACATGCTGATAAGCAGACGTATTTGTTATTTGAGCAGTTAGAGCCGAAAAAAAAACCACAGCAATATGATCCACTTGCTCTAGATCTTGATGGCTCAGGTAAAATTGAAACGGTCGGCTTAAATGCTGGAGTTCTGTTTGATCATGATGCAGATGGGGTAAAAACCGGAACAGGCTGGGTTGCTGCAGGTGATGGTTTAGTCGTGCGCGATATCAACAAAAACGGACAAATTGATTCAGGTCGTGAAATTTTTGGTGATAATACTATTCTATCAAATGGGCAAAAAGCAAAAGATGCTTTTGAAGCGATAGCTGATCTGGATGCTAACAAGGATGGTAAGGTTGATGCCAAAGATGCTGCATTTAGTGAACTTAAAATATGGAACGATAAAAACCAAAACGGAATCTCTGAAGCGAGTGAACTAAAGACATTAACTGAATTAGGCATAACTTCAATCAGCACTCATGCAAGTATTACGGGTGTGCAAAATTCTGCAAATGGTAATGTTGAAATTGGATTCTCAAGTTTTGAACGTGCGGATGGCTCTACTGGAAACAGTGGAGCCTTTAATTTTGTGGGTAATCCGGTTAATAGTGAGTTTACCGATACGGTTGACACTAGCTTAGTAATGGATATACCAAACATCAGCGGTACTGGGATGGTACGTGATTTACGCGAGGCTGCTGCTTTGTCTTCTGATTTGGCAAGCGCGGTTCGTGGTTACATGAATAAAACTGATTCAAACATTGCAACTGTTGAGAATATTATAAAACTATGGGCTCAAACTGGACAAATGGATACGATAGCCTCCACCTTAAAAACTGGTGCACATCCAGCAGATGGGCGTGGTACAAATTTAACTACTGAAGAGATTGCAAAACTAGGTATATTGGAGAAGTTCACTGGTTTATACGCAGCAATGGAAAATTTTGTTGACCCGATGGATGGTTACGATGGCAAAGTTGATGGGCGTTATAGTCAAAGCTATTATGGTATTAATATTGATGCGAACTCAATCAATAATTCATACAGATCACTAAAAATTGATATTGAAAAAGAGCTTGCTACTGCTAGTGGTAAAACTAGTATTTTTAATCTAGTGGATTATAAAGTTCGAGATGGTGTGGTTGTTCTGGATTTGACTCGTGCGATAGAATGGGCACATAATGGAGATAGTGTGGAACATACTATTCCAGCACTGATTCAATTGTTTAATAATTTTGACTTTAATGGGCATTCTCTAATGAAGAGTACTGACCCAACTATTTCACGTGTTATTAAAGAGCAGTATGAGTGGATTAAGGCGCAATTGATAGATAAGAAAATAGATATAAGTAATTATGATTATGGTTATACGGAGCAGATTGGAGACAAGAATGGTAATTTTATTTTAACTAGCTCGTCAGGAACTACCATTAATGTTACACCAGATGTTAGCGCTGGAGATGGAAATAATTATATTTTTGGATTAGCGGGCAATGATCGTATACAAGGTGGTATTGATGATGACTTTATAAGAACGGGCGCTGGTGATGATTATGTATTTGATAATGGTGGAAATAATACAATCTATTGTGATGATGGGAATGATTTTGTTTGGAGTGGTGGTAACGGTAATGATTTCATTGATGGCGGAGTTGGAAATGATACCTTAGCTGGTGGTTTTGGCGCAGATAAAATATGGGGTGGTGATGGGAATGATACTATTTACGGTAGTCACATGAATGGAAAATTATCTGGAGGAGATAGTAGTAATGAGCTGCATGGAGGTAATGGTGATGACGTAATTTATGGAGAGTTTGCAGATGATGTCATCTATGGAGATGATGGTAATGATATTCTCAATGGCGGTCAGACTTTGGCATATTTTGGTGGCACAGGTAATGAATTACATGGCGGAAAAGGTAATGATATTTTAAAAAATGGTAATGGTAATGATAGCTATTTCTTTGACTTGGGAGATGGTTTGGATGTCATAATTGATGCTGGTGGTAATGATAAAATTGTTTTTGGTAATGGGATAACTTTAGAAAATATAAATTGTCTAAGAGATGGAAATAATCTAATAGTCAGCGTTGGAGTTAATGATGCTATTACGGTACAAGATTGCTTTACGAAAAGTGCACAAAATATTGAACAACTAGTTTTTGCTGATGGCTCAGTGACCACATTAAATGCGTTGATTGCGGCGAATGGAGTTGGTGCAAATCTAATAGGTACAGTTGCAAATGATAATCTAGTTGGAACAGCCTTTGGAGATTTAATTAATGCTAAAGATGGCAACGACACTATCACCAGCGGAGCAGGTCGAGACACCATCGACGCAGGTTCAGGCGATGACGTTATCAATTCTGGAAGAGGTAATGACAGCATCACTGGTGGAAGTGGCAACGACACTTACATCTACAAAGCAGGCGATGGTCAGGATACCATTCGCGATATAGCAGGAACTGATACTTTAAATCTGCAATCTATCCAAGCCTCAGTGCTAAAATTCACTCAAGACAATAACGATCTGTTAATCAATTTCACTAATACCAGCAGTGATTCAATCCGTGTTAGCGAGTGGTTTAGCTCAGTCGATAATCGCATCGAACAACTCAAGCTCGATGATGGCAGTATTCTGGACTTAAATGCAGCAGTAGAAGCACAGTTGATTACTAGATACGGCACATCTGCGAATAATACGTTAGAACTAACTGGCACTAAAACTCAAGTTATTGCCGGAGCAGGTAATGATACTATTATAGATAAAACTAACAATAACACCAGTTATTTCTTCAATAAAGGCGATGGTGCTGACACTGTTTTAGAAAATAACTCTAGTAGCGATCAAATTATCTTTGGTGCTGGAATTACAGCTGGAGATTTAAGCTTTCAGCAATCAGCAAATGATTTAGTGATTAAAATTGGTGCGAATAGCAGCGATAGCATTACAATCAAAGAGTACTTTAGTGGTGACAACCATGTAGTTGAGAAAGTTGTATTTGCAGATAATAGCAGTCTTGATTTAGTACCGCTTATAGCTAACCAAATTACATACCAACAAACTGGTGGAAATGGTAATGATGTGATTACTGGTTGGGCGTATAAAAATAAAATTGATGCTCAGAGTGGAAATGATGTTATCACAACTTTTGCTGGAGCTGACACTATCGATGCAGGTACAGGCGATGACATTATTAACGCGGGAACAGGTAATGACAGCATCACTGGTGGAAGTGGTAACGATACCTACATCTATAAAGCTGGCGATGGTCAGGATACCATTCGCGATATTTCGGGGACTGATACACTAAACCTACAATCAATCCAAGCCGCAGCGCTCAAATTCACCCAGGACAATAATGATCTGCTAATTAATTTCGCTAACACTAGCAGCGATTCAATCCGTGTCAGCGAGTGGTTTAGCTCAGCCGACAATCGCATTGAACAACTCAAGCTTGATGATGGCAGTATTCTTGATCTCAATACTGCAGTAGAGGCACAGCTCATCACCAAATACGGCACATCATCCGATGATGTTCTGGAATTAACAGCTGCTAAAACCCAAGTAATCGCTGGAACAGGTAATGACGCTATCACTGATACAACATCCAATAACACTACCTACATCTTCAACAAAGGCGATGGCAAAGATACAGTTTTAGAAAGTAATTCAAGTACTGATACTATCCAGCTAAACAACATCACTCAGCAGGAAATCAGCTATAGCAAAATTGACAATGATTTAATTATCAATCTTGGCGCTGATGATTCAATCACGATCAAAGATTTTACCAATCGCGCCAATCGGATTGAAAATATTAGCTTTAATAACGGCATGACTCTGCTTTTGGCAGAAGTACTCGCGACTGCTAAAGTATTTGGCAATGATAAAACTATGACTTCAAATGCTGATGATAATCTCTGGCTGGAACAAGGCGCTAAAATCAATCTGCGCGAAGGAAATAATCAAGCATATATTAATTCCAACGGTATAGCAACTACAGTTACCAGCGGTGCAGGTAATGATAACGTCGAAGTCTATGACAATGCAAACGTAACGCTTAGTTTGGGTAATGGTAATAATAGCGCACTAGTTAAAGATGGTAATCATGCCATTACCGCAGGCATTGGTAGTGATAGTATAACTTTAGGTGCTGGTGTTTCGAGCCTCAATGTTGGCGATGGCAATGATAGCGTAACTATAGCTAAAACTCAAGCCAATAGTAGTTTTACAGTTTCTCTTGGCGCAGGCAATGATAGCTTGAAGGTAAATGGTGCTGGTGGTGCAATCAAAGTCAGTAATTCAAGTGGCAATGATATATTTAATCTTGCAAACATTAACTCGCAAATCTTTGCATCAGGCGGAAACAACCTGATAACTCTGGATAACTCGGGTATAACTGGTGATGCTAACACCATTTCTTTGGCAGCAGGTGATGATCAGTTGACAGTTGAGAGTAGCGGGCAAACTACAATTCAAGCCAGTGACGGCACAAATCAAATTAATCTTGGCGGTGGTGGTAGTTTTAGTGTTTCTGCAGGTAGTGGAGATGATCAAGTTACTATCCAAGGTTTAGCAAATAGTACATTAAACTTAGGTAATGGCAATAACACCATCATGGCTCAAGATGGGAAACATGTTATTACTACGGGAACAGGTAATGACAATGTTACTCTGGGTGCAGGAATTGCTAGTAATATTAATGTTGGCGATGGTAATGATAATGTAACGATAACTAAAACTCAAGCCAACAGTAGTTTTAGCATTTCTCTTGGCGCTGGCAATGATAGTTTAAAAGTTAATGGTGCTGGTGGCGCAATCAAAGTCAGTAATTTAAGTGGCGATGATACATTTAATCTTGCAAATATTAATACTCAAATTAGTGCATCAGCTGGAAATAATCTGATAAATCTGGATAATTCAGGACTAACTGGTGATACCAATAGCATATCTTTGGCAGCAGGGAATGATCAACTGACAG
>SSGY01000113.1 GCA_008017145.1 Neisseriales bacterium | reverse complement strand
TTTTGTGCTCTAACAGCGTTATAAACACCATGTCTATCTCCATTACGCTTTATTTCGCGAGATACTGTCTGACGACTACATCCGAGAAATCTTGCTATTTCTGAGGATGAATTATTTTTAGAAAGCATTAGTTCTATCACAAATCTCTCATGCTCACCTAATTGTTTATGTGCCATAATTTAACTCCAATTTTTAGTACAAATTATAGCTCAAAACTTAATTACATGTATGGTGCATTAGACACCAGCGGATGCACTTAATATTGGGTGAGATAATTTGTCCATGGTGTTATTTTAAACTTTTTGCATAGTATATATCTACAGAGTATAATTAGCATTCTGTTGTAATGGCTATGACTGATTTAATTCTTGAACAAAAGCTTGATTGATATACAATCATTTCCTTAATAGAGCCTTTGAGAACTGTTAAAGGCATATTCTCACCAAATTAATAACTAAAACAATCAGGAACAACAATGCGTAAGATACTTGTGGTGGCGATATTTATGCCATCAGCCTTTGCTTTAGATATTAGCCAATTCATAAATAACAAAAACTGTAGCTAGGTTGTCGAAAAACCTAATTATAAGGTGCGCTATGACTATAACCTTAAGGGCAGTAAATACGTAGCATATACTGATGATGGCAAACAATTAACCGCTACAGATGTTCACATAAAAAGCGTTCAAACTTTTATCCCGAAAATTCGATCCCTGAAAAATATCGTAGCTATCCTGAAGATTATACGCATACCAGTTATGACAGAGGTCATACGGCCAACCATGCAGATTTTGATTATTCGGCGAATTTGTTGTATATGACCTGCTCAATGGCAAACATAGTTCCACGATCCAGAGGTTAATCGCCATGCCTAGGGACGTACCATGACCAAAAAGATGGGAACGGTGAATGTACTGAATATCATTAGCTATGCTAGTCAACCACAGAGCATAGGTAAACATCAAGTAGCGGTGCTAAGTACATCATATAAGCAGTATTTATTTATGAGAACATTTCTATTAGAGAGTTTTTTACATTTTCAATTTCATCTTCTGATAAATCACTAACATACTTATAAAGCCTTGACTTATCTAATGTCCTAAGTTGATCTAACACCATGTAATTGATATTACCATTTAATTGAATTTCAATCCTGGTTGGGATTTTGGAATGAACTTTGCTAGTTATTGGTGCAATTATTACAGTATTTAAAAAGTTATTCATTTCATCTGGGGAGATAATTACAACCGGCCTAGTCTTATTTATTTCGGTACCAATAGTTGGATTTAGATTTGCAATGTATATTTCAAATTGTTTCATTACACAAATCTTCATCATCAAAGATATCAGGAATTAGCATTTCTTCATTTGCATTTTTAACATTAAATTCCTTAAATGCTTCATTCCAACCACTTCTAATAGGTTTTTTAATTGTTTTTTTGATTATGATTGTTTGAGTATCTTCTAAGTAATCAATATCTAATGCATCATTTAAATTGATATGTGCTTCTTCAAGAATTTGTCTTGGAATAATGATACCTTTGCTTGTGCCAATATCTCTGCATTTAGTATGTAGCATTATTTATGCTCCTGTAATTAATTTTGACCTAACTACATTATAATATAATTATAATAATATTACAATACTTAATTTTTTGATTATGTTGGTTAATCTTTCTCATACATCCCCCCAATTACATTTTAATACTCCCCTGATAAATTTAGTTTATCGTAGTTTTTTTAAAATGTCAAAAAAAGAGCAAAAAAAGATAAAAAGAAAAATACAGGTATTACTCGTTGTAGTTTACAACACTATTTCGCCGAACTAAATCATAAATTCTAATATTTAATGCTTTTGCAATTGCTTCTAAATTTAGCACTGAAATATTTACCTCACCACGCTCGCACTGACCAATGTAATTGCGGTGTAAACCCGATAATTCAGCCAATAATTCCTGACTAATTCCAATTTGCATTCTGAAATGTTTGATGTTTTTTGAAATTACTAATATAGCCCGAGATTTACTCGGGTCATTATTCTTTGGGCGCTGAGTTGGTAAATTTTTCATACCGTATTGTATAAAATTACCATATATATATCTACAACACTTATATTGACAATATATATATTGTATAATTTGACTATTTAATGGTCTTAATCAAGGTATAAGATGCTATAATTATTGATGTTTATTGTGAACTAATATATAGTTAGGAGAGATATGAAAAGCACAAAAAATTTATTAATTGCAATTGGCATTAGTTCATTAGTAGCCTGTGGTGGAGGCGGTGGTGGTTCATCAGGTGGCTCTACTCCAATTCCTACACCTACCCCAAGTCCAACTCCTAGCCCATCCAGTAATTTGAAGCCTCTTGTATTCACACAAGATACTTTAAATATTGATAAAGTAGGACAACATCGACTATGGCACTTAACTGTTACTAATCCAAATAATTTTGATGTTATTATTGAAGGATATCTTCCTTATGAAAATGGGCAAGTATCAAGAACCCCATATATAGAAGTTGACCCTGCTACACCTTATGGACCTACTGACCCAACTTTTTATGCAGTAAAAGGTGGTAGTAATAATTGTTTAGATATTATTAATAAACCTGCAACTGTATTTGGGGAAAATAGTGGATTAAAAGCTGGACAATCTTGTACTTATACATTTAATGCATTATGGGCTTTAAATATTGAAAGTCAAACACAATTTTCTTTTAATTTAAGATATCAGATATATGAATCAGCTAACGCTCAAAATCGGGGAGTTGTTGCTGCTAATTGTCAAAAATTAGGCTATGGTAATCAATGTTTAACAGGAACTAATAATCCTATTACTTACACACTTTTAAATGTTAGTAATAAAGTTAATATTAATAATAATTCAATTTCAATGGATACTATTTCTCTGAGTGGAAATTATTTATGGAGTCAACCAGTAAATACTATAAATATCCTGCGAAAACCTTTGAGTTATAACAGTAACACTAATACTTTAACTATTGGTGCTGTTGATTGGGCAAAATATGAAACAAGTTCATATTATGATCAAATAATATTGACACCAAATTACAATGGTAATGTAGCTTATAATTCCAATGGCTTTTATGGGGTTACAGGAGTTGATGGTTACAATGTTCTTCCAGAGCAATCTTACTATGGAACTGTTGCTAATACAGTTGTTGGTAGAAATAATGTAGTGTATTCAAATTGGGGTTCAGCTGGTATTGGTTTGTTTGAATATGTTTATCCATTAGATACTGCAACTAATACTATTTCATCAAATAATAGATTACCAGATCCAGTGAGTTTTCAAGGATATGGTGCTTATGCAATGGCAGCTGATGAAAATGCTAATATTGTTGGAGTAGGCTTTTTTCCAGAGATTGATGATTGGTATCAAGTGTTTGGTTGTTTTATAAAAAATGGTGCAGGATATAATAATTTTACACAAATTAATTCAAGTGGTCTTGGAAATTACTTATGGAATAGTCAAGATAATTATAATTATCCTCTCGGGTTCTATTCTCATGCAACTGATAATAACTATTATAACTTTAGTAGTTTTGTTTACAGCACAGGACCAGCACCAAGAACTTTAAATAGAAGATCATTGGTTGATATTGCAAACTGCAGAATGTCTCCTGATAATTATTATAGTGAAAATGGTTATTTTGCTCCAGCTAATAATGCCAGTTCATACACTCCAAACAGTCAGTTTGTATTAGTTTCAGGAATTATTAATGGAGTTCAAATGGATACCTACATTTTACCAGCAAGCATGATGTCAAATGGATTAGATGGTCAATAGTAAATAAAAGAGACAATAATAGTCTCTTTTATTTATTGTATAAATAAGCCCTATCATTAAGATTGGGCTTTTTAAATTAAAAAAATTGACAATTAAAAATCAGCGTTCCCACTCATCATTTTTGCGCGATTTTTTAATTAGTTTAATTAAATGTTGCTTTTATGGTTTTCGTGTAAATGATGAATTCTAAAAATTGCTTCAATATCATCATCCTTGTAATTGTAATTATACGCACTAGATATTTGATCTAATTCCTCCCAGTCAACAATGCAAGCATGAAGTTTTAATTCCGGTGTTTTAGTGCGTTTAGCTAGTAGATCTAACCGACGATGCCAGCCTCTTGTTAGATGGAAGATATTCCAACGTCGGTGCTCAGCTCTCGCCAATTTATCAATATTTTCAAGAGTCAACATCTTACACACTTCCTCATAACCTTTATTCTTCTCGATAGGTGTTACACCATCAATTTTAGCATCGCAAATTTTATGTATGTCATCTTTGGTTATTTCTACTTTCCCATTTCTCTTAGATAGCGATAATAACTCATTATATTTTACTGTTACAATATGATCAGCTAACGCACGATTAGAGTCCTGACTCAGTAAATCAAGTTGTTCAAATTTTTTGGACGTATCGCCATTACCAGAAGCATGCGCAATGTTATACATATCATTATTATAAGACGCAAGTTCATCAATTTTGATATCAATAATTACATTCTCAGTAAAATGAGTCTGGCTAGAGCCAAATGTTTTAATAACTATTTCAGAATTATTATATCTAATAACCTGTTCTTTGGCAATATTACCATCTAACGAATAAGTTGCAATTACGGTAGTTTCGTTAGCATAGCCCAAACCAATCATTCGCTTAAATTTATTTTCACACATTACGTTATCAATAAGCGCCTGATTAAGATCTTCTTCAGCAACAACAACATAGTTATATAGTCGGTCATCTTTATAAAAACTATCCTTTGAAACATATTCAATTTCAAAATATTTTTTTATCTCTGGATTATCAAGATCCAAAGTATAAAGTAAGTGATTATCAGCTGTTGCCATTACATCGCTGACTAATGTGATATGTAACTTACTTCCGTTATAAAATCCATTTAAATTCATCGCATGAAAAAGAACTTCTTTAGCTAAAATACCATCACCAGTGATAGCTAATCTAATCTGAACACCATCCAGAGTTGTATCAACATATTCATTTAACGGATTATCTAAAAATAGTTTACGTGCAGCATTCGAATAAATATTAAAAACTTTCCTAATTTCAATGTCATCAGGCTTCTCACTAGCGAAATAATCATACAAAATACGATTACTTATGTGGATATATATATTACCACGATTTAATTTTTTGTATATTCTTAGATTTAAACTATCATCATCAAACATACAAATTATTTTATCGGCATAATTTGCTAAGGATTTTTTTATTATACTTTCATCACACGGATCACCAATAATAAAAATCGCCCCATGAGCACTTAAAGATTCCAGGTAATGATTTTCCGCATTATTATCAACAATAATAACCTTATAATTCTTTTTTTGTAACAGGTCTAGAGCTAGTTTATTGCTAACCCTGTTTACCCCAAAGATCACTATTGTTTTTTGTTTATTAAAAAGGGATACCCAAGCTAACCTTAAGTAGTTTTGTAGAATTGAATATATGAGCTTAAGACCAGCCCAGAACAAGGCAAATGCTACTATCCAACGCGCAATATTTAATACTATTGGAACAGGAATATGTTCATGAAATTCCATTTTAAATTCTAATAGACCAAGTGCATCATAAAAACAATCTGTCAAGTTGGCATGACCATAAAATTCTTCGAACGCATGATAATATCCATACACTCCAAGCAAGTAGCCAAATAACAAAATTGAGATCATTAACAAGAGCTGAAAATGCTCCTTTGGGGTTGCTGTTACTGATTTGTGATCACCACCATGTGACATATTATCCACCTTTTAAAAAAAATTTGTTTATCTTATACTATATAATTAATATCATTCAGATAGATTAGGTAATTTAGCTAACAGAAACTGAGAGATATCTTGCTCGGTAGCTGATTCAAAATAACGCTGAACTTGAGTTATATCAAGCCGACTCCGAATATCAGTCAAAACTACTATTCTCTGGAACTCTTGTAATAATTTTTTTTCTGATGTTTTCCACTCTTCGTTTGTTGCTTCGGTTATGGCTTGTAGAATGTAATAATCTGTATTGCTATCTAAAACATACCACTTATTAAATATTGTAATTAACTCTGCCTTAATATGTGGAAATATTAATTCATATTCACTACGCTCAATCCGATTTGGTAATGGTATCCAACCATAGCGTTCTGATAAGATTATGGCAAAATGTGGCTTTAAATATCTTTTACAATAACGAACTTGTTCTAAACAGATATCTAGTGTGCAGTGATCAAAACCATCTTCGGTAGAAACCCCCCAACGAAGATCTACTACCTGGAAACTAAATCCACGTTGTTCACAATATTCACGTAATCTAGGGAAAACTAGCTCTTGTAATTTATCTCGCTCGGCAATTAAATCACTAAAAATTGATGATAAAAAGAGTCGGAAAGTTTTATGGCCCAGCATTGAATATAACCTTTTTAATTATATTAGTAAAAGCGTTTGTAAACCAAAACCACAAACTCGTTAATGGTGAACACTCGATAATTTTAGCTCTCTTACTGAAACCTGTTTAGATATACTGATTAGTCAAATCTATTGTATGTGAATGTCATATTATTAACTGTACAATTGAATCTAAACCATAATTAGGCTTTTAAAGATAAATTAACCTAATTTAATAATCGATTATAAAATTAGGTTAATTATACCTTTCTAATTAATTATATTGCTATAATTGCATTTTTACCCTTTTGCTATATATTGCATTACAAAAGCGATCTCTTTAGTTATTCCTTTCATTACATTCAATACGATATCTTCGCCGATACCGATTGGCATATGATATTCACAAACTAAATCATTATCATCATCTATAGCAACATCCAATAAAGTGTTTTTATTAAGATTAAGCTCATTTGCCAAATTTAATAATTTATCACGTGACAAATCAAGTGACCGAATAGAAATATTGGCAAATATTCGCACAAAGGTTAAATCGTCATCAGCTAAAATTAACCATGAAAGTTCATTGGCTTTATCATGAAAGGGTATTACATTATAAAAATTCTCATCAATGCTCTTAGTTGCAATATCAGATAGAAAACTTTCTCGTCTTTGCTTCTCTGTATCTGTTACAGCAAAAAAGTTATTATCATCTAGAATTTTAACTAACTTATGAATATTATCGCGAAATATTTGGCGTTTATTTACTGACTTTGGCATTAAAGCTTCAATTGACATTTTGTTTTTCCTTAAACTCTTTAACTAATCTATTATAATCCTCTATGAATTGCATTACAACCTGGTCAAACCACTTAACGACCTTCATTATCTGATCTTCGTTGAACGGTAAGAACATATTATACTCAAGGAAAATACTGGTATTTTCTTTCTCAGTGTATAAATAAATTGTAGGGCAATAAGCCTTTTGTAGAAAATTATCAATTATTGCATGATTGAACGGTGCATTATTAATTAACACCGGAAATGATGTTGATAAACTAAATCTATCAACATCATTGCCAACACGGACAGTAGAGATAAATTCAGAGAGCTTTAATTTGAATAGAAATTGACCATGGCAAGTCTCGTCTTTGCTCTCCAATGTTTTTAAAAAATCTACATTATGGTTAGCATATGAATCTTCAGGATCATAGTATCCCTCTTGTAGCAGCCGCGTAAACATACTAATATATTGATTTTGGATATCCTCCATTATTGCCTCCTCTTCTCATAAGCTAAAATAGGATATGTATCACCTTCATAGACTGAATAATTAATGCACTTATTCTGTTCTTGGTGTAACCATGAAATAGTATCAGTTTTCTTCTCTAAAATAGAACCACAATCATCACAATGCCAAACGATATCTGGGAAAACGGAACTAATTAGCTCAAACGCATTTTCTACAATTATTATTTCGATGATTTCTCGTTGTTCTTTGGAAACATCTTTCATATTTTGGTAGCTTAAATAAACTCTACTAAGTTTGGATTTTATACAGGCACCAACTTTGACACTAATACCGCCAACACCTGTAACACTACCATCCAGATCAAGCTGACCGGTCATGGCTACATCGTCAGGAATCGGAATACCTAGTGCCGCTGATAATATAGCTATCAAATATACTACCCCAGCAGAAGTACCATCCTTAACAATCCCAGGGTCATGGGAATGTATTATGACATCCTTATTTTCAAGAATATCACCGGCTTTACCAAAAAATTTCTTGCTATTACTGCGAACAAAATCATACGCAATTGTTGCAGCATCGCGCGGTTCATCACGCATATTTCCGGTGAATTTTAATTCACCATTACCGGAGATAATTCTACACGTTACATCATCAACAATACCGATGTCCTCACCTAAAACAGATTTACCAACGGCTAATGCATGTACTGTACCAATTCTAAATAGATGTTTCACTCGATATGATGTTCTGGCTTTAATAGAAGACTTTATTTCCTCAATTTTATGTATCCCTAGTTTATCAACAATCCAATCCTTAGTGATAACAAGCTGATCTAGATGATTAATCTCAAGCTCATAAATTGCCTTATATAAAGTTCTCTCACATAATTTTGAAATTTCTCTAATCCCACCACATGCAGTAATAGTTATATCATCAATCGAACCAGCTTCAGCAATAAAATCTATTGCCTCTTGCGTGATATTGATTTTTGACGCTACATTAAATTCATTTAACTGTTTGGGAATAATGTAGTCTTTTCCAATACGAATTTTCTCTTCAACGCTATAATCATCAATTTTAATTATAGTAAGTCTGCTACGCAATGCTTCTGGTATTGCGTTAATATCATTGGCAGTAAAGAAGAGTGTTGCATGAGAAATATCAATCCCAACTTCCAGAAAAGAGTCAACAAAAGAAGTATTTTGAGTAGGATCGCAAATACTAAGAAGAATACTGGTTATTGCACTATATGTCTCGTCTTTGGCAACTTTGTCCAACTCATCAAAAACAATGATTGGATTCATGCATTTACTTTTCAGAAAAATATCGACTAGTAAACCATAACTCGCACTTTTATAACCTGAATCAATTCCTTTTAATCTAAAAGCATCTACGCCAGGTAACGAAATAACATGAAATGGCACACCAAGAGATTCTGCTATTGATTTAAATAGCGAGGTTTTTCCAACACCTGGCGAACCATATAAACATACGTATGGAAATTTCACATCGCCACGATATTTACTTGCTACTAAAGTCTCAATTATTGCACTTTTGGCTTTGTCCATGCCATAATGAGATTTATTTAAATATTCTTGTATTGCTTTAATATCAACGTTATAGGGGATAAATTTATCATAAGGCAGATTTTCAAGAGTATGCAAAAGAGTTTTGGCTTTTATGTCGTCGCTATTTTCTTCCAATATCTCTTCAACTTTCGTAATTTTCTGTTGGATATCTAGTGGAATATTATTTTTAAGTTTATCAGTCGCACTATCTGAGTTACTACCATCATCACCCATGCTTTTTAATATTTCATCAATTGTTATTGAGCTCACAAAACCTCCAAAAAATTTTTGTTATTCTAACACAAAATATACACCATTACATCAATTAACATGGAAATAATGTAAAATAAATCACTTTTTGCAACTAATTCCTAAATTATGTGACTATATATATAACACACCGAACGAATTCTTCACCTCTACCACCATACTCAAATGTAACATCCTTGAATTTATAACACGCTATAGTTTTACTAACATTGATTAAAAAATACATATTAAACTCAAATAAAATTTATTATGTAACACACTCACCATTAATTTTTGACAATAGCAACTATTCATGGAATAATTTTTCCCATTGCTGGAGTCTATTATTTGAGAGATTAGTCTAATCATTTAGTTGCCAATTATATTTATTCTAAGTGATAAAACAACCTAAAAATATTATACTATAGTCATGATTAGACCATTTCATTATATTCAATATAACAAATAAATCCTTAATAAACAATCTTTAGTCGGTATAGATTTGAGGAAAAATTTTTAAACATTGAAACCACAAAGCCTATCGCTGCTAATCAGCACACCCTACTAAAATATGGTGGAAAATTGGCAAAGCTAATGGTAGCAATGTCTTAAAAAATGGTGTCTAGGTTTTAGGTCAGGTGTAGTTACTAGCATCACTTGTAGCTCGGTCTATTGTTGCCGCAAGTACTTCTAGAAATTTAATTATTGCGCTATTAAACCAATCTAGATTAGCAATTGCTCCTTCAACTGAACATGGCATAAACACAAAATACTCAAATAGGAAATCACCATCATCAACTGAAATCACTGGCATTCTCATATTTTTTACTGCATTATTAATAAAATAAAATAAGACCTCCTCACTTAGTCCTCGTGCAGACATATTAGAAACAATTCTGAAATAATTATTTTCTTTATTTATTACTATCACGGCATTCATATTAGGTCTCAATACGAAATAAAATCCACCATCTAACTCTTCTTTGTTCGATATGGCAGTTAATATTGCTGTATTTTTACTTGCATAATCACCCGAAGGATCATAATAACCTTTCTCCATCATTGCAGTAAATAATTGGGTATAAAATTCAGATTTATTCATAATGATTGACTCCTCATAGTCATGGTTAATTAACTCGTTCTTTATTTTATTATGACTTAAAAGTAAATCTACAACTTCTTGGTGGCCCTGAAATTGTGCTGCTTGGATCGCGGTAACTCCACCTTTATTTGCTTGGTACACATTAGCACCAGCAGATAATAGTGCTCTTACCACCTCAACATGACCATTTACACTCGCTAACATCAAAGCGGTAAAACCATTATTATTTTTAACTGCTACATCAGATCCTGCAGACAATAGCTCACGCGCTACCTCAACATGACCATTTTGGCTGGCTAACATTAGAGCTGTCCAACCATCAATTTCTGCTGTAGATACATCAGATCCTGCAGACAATAGCTCACGCACTACCTCGACATGACCATTTTGGCTGGCTAACATCAAAGCGGTAAAACCATTATTATTTTGAACTGCTACATCTGCTCCTGCAGATAATAGCTCACGCACTACCTCAACATGACCATTTTGACTGGCTAACATTAAGGCAGTTGCACCAGCATTTGCTTTAATATAGAAATCTACTCCTGCAACCAATAGCTCACGCACTACCTCTACATGACCATTTCCACTCGCTGACATCAAAGCGGTAAAACCATTATTATTTTGAACTGCTACATCAGCTCCTGCAGACAATAGCTCGCGCACTACCTCTACATGACCATTTCCACTGGCTAACATTAAGGCAGTTGCACCAGCATTTGCTTTAATATAGAAATCTGCTCCTGCAACCAATAGCTCACGCACTACCTCTACATGACCATTTTGACTGGCTAACATTAGAGCTGTCCAACCATCAATTTCTGCTGTAGATACATCAGATCCTGCAGACAATAACTCGCGTGCGACCTCGACATGACCATTTTGGCTGGCTAACATTAAAGCAGTAAAACCATTATTATTTTGAACTGCTACATCAGATCCTGCAGACAATAGCTCGCGCACGACCTCTACATGACCATTTTGACTGGCTAACATTAGAGCTGTCCAACCA
>SSGY01000117.1 GCA_008017145.1 Neisseriales bacterium | reverse complement strand
TGGTGAAATAACTTTTCTATCAGATAATAAATATAAAAAAGCCTTGCTTGATTGCAAAGCTGCTGCAATTATTATTAAAGAAGAAGATGCAATTGATATTCCGCTGCCACAGATTATCACGCCAAACCCGTACTATTATTTTAGCTTGGTAAGTAATCTATTTAATCCTCGCCGTAAATTAGCAAAGGGAATATCTCCCCGCGCTTATGTAGATGACTCGGTAACACTTGGAGAGAACCCAAGTATTAGTCACAATGCAGTGATTGGTGTAAATAGCAAAGTTGGTGATAATTGCCAAATTTTCGCCAATGTCGTTATTGGTGATAATGTAATAATTGGTAATAATGTGACAATTTACCCCAATGCAACGATCTATGATAATGTTACTATCGGAGATGACTGCGTGTTCCATAGTGGCTGCGCGATTGGTTCTGATGGTTTTGGCAATGCCCAAGATGAAAAAAGACACTATAACCGCATTCCACAAATTGGTGGTGTAATTATTGGTAATAAAGTTGAAATCGGCTCAAATACGACCGTAGATTGTGGAACATTTCAACCAACTATAATTAAAGATGGTGCACGAATTGATAATTTAGTTCAAATTGCACACAATGTAGAAATCGGAGCACATACGGGGATTGCTTCTCAAGTTGGAATTGCAGGCAATACTAAAATTGGTAATTACTGTATGCTCGGTGGAAATGCTGGAATCGCAGACCACGTAGAAATATGCGACTACACTGTTATTGGTGCAAGTTCAAACGTTGGTAAAAATATTACTAAACCAGGATTATACTCTTGCGGGATGACTGCTATGGAGTATCGTGAGTGGGCAAAAATATTTGTCAGCCTGCGCAATATTGAAAAAACTAACGGAAAAATCCGTGATTTACAAAATAAAGTTAAACAATTAGAAGGTAATCAAGATGAGTGAACAACTTGATGTAACACAATTAAATATTTTAGATATAATGAAGCGCCTGCCGCATCGCTATCCTTTTCTTTTAGTCGATCGCGTAACTGAAGTTAAAATTGGTGAAACCATTCGCGCAATTAAAAATGTTACAATTAATGAGCCTTTTTTTGTTGGACATTTTGCTGAGTTTCCGGTAATGCCTGGAGTGTTAATAGTTGAAGCAATGGCACAGGTAGCTGGATTGCTGTCTGTACTAAGTCACGGCGAACGTAAAGATAATGAGTTATATTTTTTTGCTGCAATTGATAAAGCACGTTTCAAACGTCAAGTAATACCGGGTGACCAGTTAGTCTTTGAAGTTGAAATCATAAAAGTAGCTCGTGGAATTGGTAAGTTTAAGGCATTAGCTAAAGTTGATGGTCAAGTTGCAGCAGAAGCTGAAATAATGATCGCAAAGAAAGAGGTTTAATTATGACAGTAAAGATTCATCCGACAGCTATTGTAGATAGCAACGCAGTTTTAGGTGATGGTTGTGAAGTTGGTGCATATTCAATAATTGGTCCTAAAGTTGTTCTAGGTGAAAATTGTTGGATTGGTAATCATGTAAATTTGACTGGAAATACTAACATTGGTAGTGGAACTAAAATTTACCACTTTGCCTCAATCGGTGAAGCACCACAAGATAAAAAATATCAAGGTGAAGATACTCGTTTGATTATTGGTTCAAATAATACCATCCGCGAATATTGCACTTTAAATACTGGAACTGTACAAGGTAATGGCGAAACAGTTATTGGCGATAATAACTGGATTATGGCTTATGTTCATATTGCTCATGATTGTATCGTTGGCAATAACATTATTTTTGCTAATGGTGTGACTCTCGCGGGACATATTACAGTTAAAGATTGGGTTATCTTAGGTGGGTTAGTTCCGGTGCATCAATTTTGTATAATTGGTGAACATGCTATGGTCGGCGGTCAAACTGCTGTTGCTCAGGACATTCCTCCTTACACAATGGCTTCAGGCTATCGCGCCGAACCTAAAGGGGTTAATAGCGAAGGTTTAAAACGTCGTGGATTTAATGCTGCACAGATTGAAAATATTAAGCAAGCATACAAAATTCTGTACCGCAATGGTCTATCATATAGCGAAGCAAAAACTTTCATTGAAGAAATGGCAATCGAAAACCCGGAGTTAAAACTGTATGTTGATTTCTTTGCGCAATCTACTCGCGGAATAATTCGTTAATGCTTAAAATAGCAATGATTGCAGGAGAGGCTTCAGGAGATATGTTAGCCTCTTCTTTAATATCAGCCATTCAAAAACTTTATCCTAATGAAGTCGAATTCGTTGGTATTGGTGGCAAAATGATGAGCGATGTAGGGTTTCAATCTTGGCACAATATGGAAACTTTATCAGTAATGGGCTATATTGAAGTAGTAAAATCTCTACCGCAACTCCTCAAACTCCGCAAAACTATACTCAAAGAATTACTCGCTTATAAACCTGACGTTTTTATTGGTGTTGATGCCCCTGATTTTAATTTCTATATTGAGAATCAGCTCAAACAAGCTGGAATTAAAACTGTACACTACATTAGTCCAACTATCTGGGCATGGCGCTATGAGCGGATTCATAAAATCAAAAAATCGACTGATTTAATGCTGTGTATCTTTCCATTTGAAGAAGCTATTTATCACAAAGAACATATGGCGGCACGTTTCATTGGTCATCCGATGGCAAATGATATTGAAATGGATATTGATAGCTACAAATATCGCAGTAAGCTAAATCTGCCACAAGATAAAACTATTTATACTGTCCTCAGTGGTAGTCGTAAGCGCGAAGTAAATAGCTTAACCAAAATCCTTGCTGATACCTGTACTAAAATTGCGCAAAATGTGCCAAATTGCCTGTTTGTATTTCCTTTTGCTAATGAAAGCACATTCAATATCATGCAGGAATATCTGGACAGAGCACAAGTTTCATTTAACTATCAATTAGTTTTAAACCGCACCCGCGATGCACTCAAAGCCTGTGACTTTGCGATTGCCAAAAGTGGAACGGTTAGCCTTGAAGCGGCATTATGCAAAAAACCGATGCTAATTTGTTACAAAATAAATAAGTTTACCGAATGGATGGTTCGTAAAAAAATCACTATTAAATATGTTGGCCAGCCAAATATCATCGCTGGGCGTGAAGTTGTTAAAGAGTTTTTGCAAGAAGATGCAAATGCCGAACAAATGAGCCAATACATGATTGATTTATACAACAATAAAGCTCAACAACAAGCTATGATTGACGAATTTTATACCCTACATCAACAATTGCGCCAAGATGCGAATATTGAGGGTGCACGCGCAGTTTTAGAATTGATTGGTAAATGCTAATTTGTGGCGTTGACGAAGCTGGGCGTGGACCATTGGCTGGTAATGTAGTTGCTGCAGCAGTGATTCTTAATCCAGATAAACCGATTGCCGGACTTAACGATTCCAAAAAGCTATCCCAAAAAAAACGTGAGCAATTATTTGGGCTAATTATCCGTGATAGTTTGGCTTATGCAATTGCTGAAGCTAGTGTTGCTGAAATTGATGAACTAAATATTTTACAAGCATCATTATTAGCCATGAAGCGCGCAATTAATGCGTTGAATATTACCCCAGACAAAGCATTAATTGATGGCAATAAAATTCCATCACAGCTCAGCATTGCAGCAGAAGCAATCATTGGTGGTGATGCACTCATCGCTGAAATATCCGCAGCTTCAATTTTAGCTAAAGTTACTCGTGATCAGCAGCTAATTGAACTAGATAAACTCTATCCGAATTATGGTTTTGCTAAGCATAAAGGCTATGGGACAAAACTTCATCTTGAAGCTATTGCAAAGCATGGAGTTATCAATGGAATCCACCGCACTAGTTTTGCGCCAATCAGACAAGCAAATCTGGAGTTGTTCGAGTAGTAAAAAATGTTATAATCTCCGTACTTTACTTCACGTATTTGGAAATAAATTATAACATGAACTATCCTGTACCATCATTTGAACAAAAAATTATTCTCCCTCATGAATTATCTGCACGCCTAGCTGAATTAAAAGCTAAATCACCGCTGGTATTTACCAACGGCTGTTTTGATATTCTACACCGTGGACATGTGACATATCTAGCACAAGCTCGGGCACAAGGTGCTGCTATGATTGTTGCCCTAAACAGTGATGAATCAGTCAAACGCCAAGGTAAGGGTGATGACCGCCCAATCAATAACTTAGCAAATCGAATGGCAGTAATGGCGAGCCTTGAATCGGTAGATTTTGTTACTTCATTTGACAGTGATACCCCGCTTGAGCTAATTTTACAAATTATGCCACAAGTTTTGGTTAAGGGTGGCGATTGGAGTATTGAAAATATCGTAGGGAGCAAAGAAGTACTAGCCAATGGTGGACAAGTTCACTCCATTCCATTTTTATTTGATACCTCTACCACCAAACTAGTTACTAAGATTCGTGATCATGGAAATTAAATTACTGCATTGGTTGGATAAACATCAACCAGCTTCAATCGCGGATATTGCAAAAGGATTAAAGCTCACCACGCTAGAGATATTAAAAGCAATTGCTAAAATCAATCAAATTCAGACTGGGTTAATTGTAAATAGTAATGCGACGTATGCTCTGGCTCATCGCTTAGACTGGTTAGATGCGACAAAACTCAAAGAACTTCTTCAAAATAGAAATCTGGATTATGCTCCCCATATCCAAGATAAGCTTGAATCAAGCAATGCCTATGCCCTAAAACATATTGCACAATTTAAGTCCAAAACTATAGTTAGTTGTGATTGGCAATACTCTGGACGTGGACGCTTTGGTAGACAATGGTTAAGTAAGATTGCTGAAGATATAACTGTAAGTATTATTTACGTATTTCCCAGTAACTTCAATATCGCACTCTTGCCAATTATTTGCGCAGTAGCAATTAACCGACTACTTAAAAACCATTCAATCCAAAACTGCATCAAATGGCCAAATGATATTTATGTTAATGAAATAAAAGTGGCTGGAATTTTGGTTGAAAATTTAGTCCGCAATCAAGAGTATCATACTGTAATCGGGATAGGCTTGGATAATTTTGCGGCGCTTGATCGCAATAAATTACTGGTTGAATTAGTTGCGAGTGTTGATGGCTTGATTAGTGAATTTAACCTCTTTGGTTTTGCCTTACTACGCCGTGAGTGGCTAGATAATTGCTGCCACCTAGGAAAACAAGTCGCTATAGTTCAAAATGGCAATAATATTACGGATGGAAAACATGTTGATATTGATGAACAAGGTGCACTAGTTATCCAAAATATTTCAGGATTAAAAACTTATTCAAGTTCGGCAATTAGCTTATTAATTAAAGACAAATAGTTATACTCGTCGTGCTCACAATTCTAGCGTTGTCGCATTGCTAAAAAAGCTCCTTATGTAGTTCATCTACACCGCGTCGCCTTTTTTATCAATGCTCCTAGCTATAATCGCGATCACCTAGAGTCTATACATAAAAGCTCACAAATGCGCGTTCAAAGTATAATGTCATTTGTAAAAAAATATAAGCATTATTAGCAGATCATACGTCCATACATTATTCTAAATCAAAAATAATTAGTTAAAACATTTTATCGGAGCATTATAAATGAAAGATATCTTAATCACCTATAATCACCGCTTAAATGAACAAAAAAAGCTCTTCCTAAATCGCTTAACCAGCATGTTGACAGAACAAGGCTATACCATCATTAATAGCTCGTCACTGGATGATACTATTTCTACGCTCAAGCACAATGCGCGAATTGTAAGCTATATCATGGACTGGGAGCTAATCTCGTTAAATTCCGTCGAAGTACTCGCCGAAATTAATCCCGATCTCCCAATTTTTGCAATTTATACCAATCATAATGAACTAGACCTTGAGTTATCTAATTTTAAACTTACACTGGATTTCCTGCAATATGACCAACACCTGATTAGCAATGATATGCAAAGAATAATCCGTGCGATTAATAATTACCAAGATAAAATCATTCCACCGCTTACCAAAGAATTAATGAATTATGTAAATTCAAATAAGTACACCTTTTGTACTCCTGGACATATGGGAGGAACGGCATTCACCCGCTCACCGATTGGCGCAGTATTTCATGACTTTTTTGGTAGCAACACTTTTAAAGCTGACATTTCAATCTCTGTCCCAGAGCTGGGTAGTTTACTTGATCACT
>SSGY01000026.1 GCA_008017145.1 Neisseriales bacterium | reverse complement strand
TATTAGTGCACAAAATCAAAAATGAGTTTGGTCGAATTTTATTAATCTCTTAGAGGTAATGTAGATGAAAGTATTAATCTTAGGTGGCGGAGTAATCGGAGTTACAACGGCATGGTATTTAGCTGAAGCTGGTTGTGAGGTAACTGTAATTGATCGTCAGGATGAAACGGCGCTAGAAACAAGTTTTGGTAACTGTGGGCAAATTTCACCAGGTTATGCGACTCCGTGGGCAGCTCCAGGAATACCAACTAAAGGTTTTAAATGGATGTTTCAAGAGGATGGACCGCTAAAAATTACGCCAGATGGCAGCTTGTTTCAGTTAAATTGGATTAGAAAAATGTTAGCCAATTGTAATTACCAGAGTTATGCTATCAATAAAGAACGGATGTTACGCTTGGCTGAATATAGCCGTGATCAATTCATTAAGCTACGTGAGCAAATAAATATCAAATATGATGATAGACAGGGTGGTACGTTGCAATTATTTCGTACCCAGCAGCAATTAGATAGCATGGCTAAAGATATTAAAGTCTTGGAGGAGTGTGGCGTACCATATCGAGCACTAGACCCTGATGGTTGTGCACAGGTTGAACCAGCACTGGCTAAGACTAAACATCATCTAAGTGGTGGACTCCAGTTGCCAAATGATGAGACTGGAGATTGTAATATATTTACTCAGAATTTAACTAGACACTGCGAAGCTTTAGGTGTAAAGTTTGTCCTAGGCAAAACAATCACCAAAATAGATAAACAAAATAACCAAATTAAAGCGGTATGGAGTGGGGCTGAGGAATATACAGCAGATCATTATGTGATGGCATTGGGTTGTTTCTCACGACAATTTATGTTACATCTTGGTATTGATATTCCTGTGTACCCAGTCAAGGGTTATTCAATGACGATTCCAATTATTAACCCCGATGGTGCACCAGTATCAACTATTTTAGATGAAAGTTACAAAGTTGCGATTACTCGCTTTGATAATCGAATTCGAGTTGGTGGCATGGCTGAATTATCTGGTTATAATTTAAAACTAAATCCTAAACGTCGCCAAACTTTAGAAAAAGTGGTTAATGATTTATTTCCCGATGGCGGTGATTTGCCAAAAGCGTCTTTTTGGACAGGTTTACGCCCAATGACACCAGATAGCACACCAATTATTGGTGCTACACCGATTAGTAATCTATCATTAAATACGGGGCATGGAACTTTAGGTTGGACGATGTGTTTGGGCTCGGCGAAGGTTTTAGCGGCTAAGATTTTAGGTAAAAAGCCAGAAATTTCAGTTGAAGGTTTAAGTTTAGCTCGTTACAACTGAATTAAATAGAGTAGTAAAATTTTGATTAACCTTGCTGATTATTTCAGTGAGGTTTGTTTTTTTATTCTTAGCTAGTTGTTTTGCATAGAGCATACAATCATCTGAGCTGGAAAACTCTTTAGTGCCATAAGGCATATAAGGGGCATCGCTTTCAATCAGAAGTTGTTCCAATGGAATCTTCTCAATTGATTTACTCAGCTGACTATTTTCATTGAGAATGATACTTCCAATTCCCAATAGCATATTTTTCTTAACTAACTGTTTTGCAGTTTCGCTATTAGCATTATAGGCATGCACCATGCCACGTAAAGTGGTGAATTTAGACAATATTGCCAGCAGTTCATTATAAGCTCTCACGCAATGAATAACTAGCGGTAAATTGTATTTCTGGGCCAATTGGAGGTGAATATAAAATATTTTTTGCTGTAAGTCAAATTCTGGTTTTAATTTGTCTAAACCAGTCTCACCAATAAAATCTGGTTGATATTCTAAAATAGCAGCTTCTAATTTTTCTGTGATTGAGGTTAGGGTAGAATTGAGATCAATATACCATGGATGAATTCCAATTCCAATCTTTGCTTGAGAATTACTTTGGCAATATTTGGCTAATTTGATACTATCTTCAAGGCTGGTTGCTGCAACGGCAAGGAAGCGCTGTTCTAATGATACATCGTTTAGACTCTCAAGATGACAGTGAGCATCATAAATATACACTTCACCATTGAATTTGTTCATTGTTACTCTACGCTCACAACTTCAAGATGTTCAATTGGGTGGTTGAGAAATAACTCACCAATTGCCTGAAATTTAACAGGGATATCGGTGACGTAAAATTTATATACGCCCTCAGTTGGATGTGGATTTAAGCTATTATTTTGAGTTAGTTTTGCGATGAGTTCTTCACACGCGGTAATTGCTGGATCAATAATTGTGACTTTATCGCCCATGATTTTAGCAATAGTTTTACTGATTAGAGGATAATGGGTACAACCTAGTACCAAGCTGTCAATGCGATGTTGATCAACCATATTTTGCAGGTACTCACGGGCAATTAATTCCAATGCGGGATGTTCAATAAATCCCTCTTCAACCAATGGAACAAAAAGCGCACACGCTTTGGTATATACTTCGGCTACGGGATTAATTTGATGTATTGCCCGTGGATAGGCATTGCTATTAATAGTTGCGGGCGTTGCAATTATGCCAATTTTATTGGAAATAGCACAACTGGCTTTAGTTCCCGCTGAAATAACATCAATTACTGGAATATTACCAGCTAGTTGTAAGACTGTATCCTTAGCGACCGCTGAGATGGTGTTACAAGCGATAATAATTGCTTTAACTTCTTGTTTAAGTAGGAAGCGTACAGTTTGTTCGGTAAATTTCTTGATAGTGGCAACTGATTTAGTACCATATGGAATCCGCGCAATATCGCCAAAATAGATGATATCTTCATGAGGCAACTTTTGCATAATGCTTTTAACTACGCTAAGTCCACCGATTCCCGAATCAAAAACACCAATCGGATTGCTACTATAAATCATTTTTTATTGTCCTAATTTGCGTTGAATCTGTTTAAAAATTCCATGCAGCAAATCGGCTTCTTCGCGCTCAAGATCAGCTTTATGCAAGATTTTTTGCAAACGGCGCATAATTCGCTCAGGATTTTTTTTTGTATAGTATTCGGTTTGTTGCATGATCTTATCTAGACTTGCTAATAAGTACTGACTGTCGCCATGATTAGCTTTTTGTACTGGATTAATTAAATGGGTCAAATCAGGATTGTAATTACTATATATTTCGTAGCACATGATTTGTACTGCTTGCGCCAGATTTAGCGAGAAATATTCGGGATTGCCTGGAATAGTTACCAAGCGATTGCAACGTTCTTGCTGCTCAATGGTTAATCCATGTTGTTCATTGCCAAAAACGATGCTAACTTGAGCATTATTGGCAATAGCACTCATGATTTCTGGGATAACTGCTTTAGGTGTAATTAGACGGTCGCTAAATTCCCGCTTACGCCCAGTCATAGCGATTACTAGTTCAGAGGACGCAATTACTTCATCCAAACTTGCGACAATTCGTGCGTTTTCAACGACATCACGTGCGTTACACGAGAGGGCAAGTGAATGATCATCAGGCTTAGCTATCGGGTCAACCAAAATAAGTTTATATAAGCCCATGGTTTTCATTGCGCGGGCAGCCGAACCAATATTTCCCGGATGCGAAGTATTACAGAGGATAATTTGAATGTTATTTAGTGATTTCATTTAATTACTTAGTTAAGCGAGTTTTATACGAACGTAAACTAGTTACGCTTTCCAAGATTACACCAGAGATAATAATTATTGGCAAAAACAAACTATCGAATGAACTTGCCTCGATTGGCATCAGCATCAGAACAAAAGCAAATAATCCGGGTAATGCCCAGAGATTGATCCAGATGAAACGATCCAGCGTCTGATAAGGATTTGACTTATCCGTTGGATTAAACATGCTAAAAGTCAGATAACGCGCACAGCCAAAAGCCAAAGGCAGTAAACATAAGGGTAGGGCATTCAGAAAAAAGCTCTTATTTGCCAAAACCGTTACCCATTCAAGCTTAACTATTATAAAATAGCTAAGCCCTAAGTATAACGGATGTGCCAGAGCAATTCCCAAAAAACCAAAAATACGCGCCCATATGTTTAAAGCTGGATAAGTGGCTGTGCTCATTGTTTATACAAATAATTGATTATTAATCAAAATTGTTTCAACCCGATCTGGACCTGTAGAAATAATATCAATCGGAGTTTCAATAATTTCTTCAATTCGTTTTAGGTATTTTTTAGCATTCTCAGGTAATTCATCATAATTTTTGAGACCCGCAGTTGATTCACTCCAGCCTGCCATAGTTTCATAAATTGGCTCACAATTAACTACTAAATCCGAGCCAAAAGGTAGAATATCATATTCTTTGCCATCACGGATATAACCTACGCAGATTTTAATCTCTTCCATACCATCCATAACATCAAGTTTGGTAACACAGATTCCTGAGACACCATTGATTTGTACTGCACGTTTAAGCGCTGCCGCATCAAACCAGCCACAACGACGAGCACGACCAGTTACTGAACCAAATTCATTTCCGCGACTTGCCAGACCCTGACCAATTTCATCAGTTAATTCAGTTGGAAAAGGCCCAGAGCCAACACGGGTAGTATAAGCTTTAGCAATTCCTAGTACATAATTAATCATCCGTGGGCTAATTCCAGCACCAGTTGATGCGCCACCTGCGACACAGTTTGATGAAGTTACAAACGGATATGTTCCGAAATCTACATCAAGCAAAGTGCCTTGTGCACCTTCAAAAATTACTTTTTTACCTTCTTTATTAAGGTTAAACAATTTACGCGATACATCAGATACCATTGGTTTAATTTCTTCAGCATAAGCAGATACTTCAGCGTAAACAGTAGCGAAATCAAGTGTTGCTACTTTGTAATAGTGTTCAAGTTGGAAATTATAATAATCTAAATTTTCTGCCAATTTAGCTTTAAAAACGTCATCATTAAATAAATCTTGTACTCGAATTGCACGACGGGCAACCTTATCTTCATAACACGGACCGATACCACGTCCAGTAGTACCGATTTTATTTTCACCTTTTTTTAATTCACGTGCTTGATCGATTGCAATGTGATAAGGCATAATTAAGGGGCAAGCTTCGGAAATTTTCAGGCGGCTACGTACTTCAACGCCAATTGATTCTAATTCTTTGATTTCTTTTACTAATGCTTCGGGAGAAACCACCACTCCATTACCGATAAAACATTGTACACCAGTATGCATCATTCCTGATGGAAGTAAACGTAGCACCGTTTTTTTACCATTGATAACTAGAGTATGCCCAGCATTATGTCCACCTTGGAAACGTACAACACCTGCTGCTTTTTCAGTTAGCCAGTCAACGATTTTACCTTTACCTTCGTCACCCCATTGCGTACCAATGATTACAATATTATTATTGCTTTGCATATATAAACTTCCTCATGAATGATTTTTTAACCCCTGATTTTAACATCATCTTAATCGGACTGTCATCAACTCTTTTTTCTAATAGCTGGTTAAAATTAGAGTTTGTGTAAGATATTCTGAAATAATAGTGCTGTTTATCTCCATTAAGCTGTATAATTTATCATCGATAATAAATTTGCGCTTCATTGAAATAGAGTTAGAACCATGGAAATTAAAGAATATTTAAAAGAAGTTATTATTAAAAATTTTAATGTTTTAATTGATAAAAATTTTTATTCATCAATAATAAACAAAGAAAATGAGATAGTTTGTTGTACCAATCTATCAGCCAAAGCATTTGGTTTTAATAATAGTGACGAATTAGCTAAGTTTAAGTTATCGCTCAAAGCATATGAAGATAAAGAAATTGCCAAACATATTTTTAAAGGTGCATATAATCAGATGAGTGCAAGTGAAATTCATCAATATGTACATAAAATATATTTGTTACAAGAATACGTCTTTAGTACTGGAATGGTTGTTAGTTATATTGATATGTTACCTTATAACAATAAATTTAAAACTT
>SSGY01000190.1 GCA_008017145.1 Neisseriales bacterium | reverse complement strand
TGATTCCATGCACTGCCAGTTCCTGGAGCATATGCCCATGCAGCAGTACTATTACACCATGGAGCTACTATATTTGATAAACATTGGTATAAGTTACCGTCTGTCCCTCTTACAATTGTACCACCAGTATAATTATTTTGACCTGATGTGTTATATAGCGGATAATCATCCGGTGCTGGGGTTGGAGCAGGGCTCGGACTTGGGGTAGGTGTTGGAACTGGCGTAGGAGTAGGTGTCGGGCTCGGTGATGGACTTGGAGTCGGGCTAGGCGTTGGAGTACCACATACTGCTTGCTTTGCCCATGGTTGACCGCTACCAGCTCCACCATTGCTTGTAGTTGGATTATTACCTTGTGTCCACCAGTTATTTACATATTTAACACCATTTTGAACAACTAATGTACCAGCGGTTGCATAGGCTGTTGTACTATTCCATGCAGGCACACCACTACATGGGTCTGATGAAGCCCCTGTTAATGCTAAGCCTCCAAATGCGCGACTCGTGCTATTTGACTGTGTTGCTGACTGCGAAGTGCCACTGCCACATGCACTGAGTGTCCCGGCAAGAATTAGTAGCAATACTTTGTGATTTTGGATATTCATGATGGCTAGCCCTTAGAAATAGAACATTATTAGTGTTATATAAGCAGATTCGCTTTTTAACCTATTTTGAATTATAGGACAGGATTTAGGAAAAAGCAATAATATTTTTGAAAAATCTCAGTTTTTTAACAGTGAAAGGATTCTAACAACTATGAGTAGTTTATAAAAGTAGTATATAATTCGGCAATAACCATCTAGCAACATTTAATATTACGAGCAGCACATGAAATTTATTTTTGTTTCTGATCTACATCTCTCTCCACAAACTATTGAGAAAAATCAACTTTTTTACCAGTTGTTACAAGATTGGCGTGCTAATATCGATGGTCTCTATATCTTGGGAGACTTTTTTGATTATTGGTTAGGAGACGATGACGATAATGAATTCATTCGTGAAATGCGTCATAATTTGCAACAGTTTAGTTCTGTAACAAAGCTCTATTTTCGTGGTGGTAATCATGATTTTGGCGTCGGTAAGGTTTTTGCAGCAGAATGTGGCATGCAACTAATTAATGATATGCATATTGTTGAAATAGCCGAGAAAAGAATCCTACTCAGTCACGGCGATACTTTTTGCACTTTGGATCTCGGTTATCAAAAAATGAAAAAGATCTTGCAGCATCCGATTACGATGTTTATCCTGCGTAAGATTCCACTATTCTTACGTTACAAATTAAAGGAAAAGCTTGAGAAAAAATCTCATGCACAAACTGGCAGTAAACCTGATTATATCTATCAAGTTGTCGATGATTCAATTGTCGAGTATATTCTTAAATATCAGGCAGATGCGGTTATTCACGGTCATACCCATCGCCCAGGGCATTACAGTGTGCAACTGGCTGACGGTAGAATTATTCCACGCTACGAGATTCCCGACTGGGAAGATAATCTACCCGGTGGCTATATTATTGCTGAGGATAGCCAAATAACGATCCATCAAGTTTAATTACTCAGACTATTTCGTGCTAACCTTGTTGTAACGCTTTGTATTACATTTATGTGGGAGTATATTTTTAATTAAAACAGTTGGTTTACCTAGTTTGCAAAAATGGGAATGAACTATGCAAACATGGGAAACCACTGCTAATTTCTGAATGATATCATAGCGCCTATAGATGAGACGAGCTCTCATTAACAACACTCTTTTTGTAGGGGCGCATGATGAAAACCAAAAAAATTATTAACCTATTAGCCGTAGCTGGTCTTTCTTCCAGTTTACTGGTAGCGTGTAATAGTGGTGGTAATCCTAATAATCCAAATACTAATCAAAATACCGCTAACAATTCAAATGCTGCCCCGATAGCAGATACTTCGGCAACGATTTCGGCAACTGGCGGAGTGATGACATTTCTTAATCCTGTAGTAGGTGAGTTGGCTGATTTAGCTGGTGAAGATGCAGGGGAAGTAGCTGGTGAATTAAGCACTGATTTGGCCGTGAATCTTTTAAACTCAATGGGGATCACAATTTTTAATTCTCCATCTGATGCACAAAATATGCAAATCGAAAGTCAGTTGAACGGGATTGAAAATCAACTAACTTCAATCAACCAAACTCTGACAACTTTTGTCGATGACTACTATAAAAATACTGCAGATCAGTCAACACAAACTTTTTATGCAATTAACAGTTATATTTACGGTGATTACACTAATTTTGCTCAAAATGTCTATGCTGGATATCCTCAAACAGCCACGACTAATTATGCTGGTGATTGGGAAAATGGTGTAATACCTGCAATCTCTCCTGAGTCAGCAGTAATGATTCCACTTGCTAAGCAACGGGTATATGCTGCTTATGCCAATTTTCCGGCTGACTTAAATACGCAAATTACTCAACTCTCTGATGATAGTGATAATTCATACCTTGGCAGTAATGGCAATTTATTGATTAGTGAAAATAGTGATGGTAGCTGGAATTCAACTCGGGTAAATAATATTGCTCCTGGAACTGGTTGGTTTGCTACTAATTTAGCCAATGCATTTAATAATTACACAGCACAACATCCGTACTACGGGCAAAATAATTTTAGTGCTAATGAAAATCTATTTTTGAATGCGGCACAATGGACGCAAATTGTCAAAACCGCGTTATTTTATAATGATGTTGGATTACAGCAATCTTATCAAATTATCGATAGTTTATTGAGAATCAAATATCTTTCTGGAGATCCTGAGCTTGCTAGTATTGATTTACCATCTTTCATGGGTGCTCCATCCAATTATCAAAACTATCAGCAAGCGCATCAAGCATTATTCCAGATTTTTAAATATAAACAATATATTATTTATACTGAGGCACAACAGGCAATTAATCAATATCTAACAGGTCCTAGTGGTAGCCAATTGAGTAATTATACTTTCCCGAGTAATTGTGATAATTTGAACAATATTAGCTATGCATGGTTAGAAAGTAATCCTAGTAATAACTATAACTGGAATGGTAAAAATGTTACCACTCAATGCGTGAACACTAATACTGGTGTCAAAGCCTATACTGCGCAAGATATTGGTGATATGTGTAGTCCGGGTAACTTATCTAATGTTGGTGGTAATTTGTACTGCGGAACTTATACTGGAAATACCTACTATAGCGGGCAAGGCGGTGAATTATACAATGTAGTTAATTCTGACATGGCGATTGATTATGATGCAGGTTTATTTGAAGATGATGACACTATCGATATTCGTGGTTTTAACCTCAATACACAATATTTTGGTGGACAAAGTCAGTATTATAGTCTTAGTCAAGAAAATGGCGCTTATCATGTTCATGATGGTTGGCAAGCTTCAAACTTCATGCGCTTAACTGATCAATATCATGTGTATGATGTTGGCTATGGTCCGAATCCTAATCGTTCTGATGACGGTGTTGATATGTATGTTTACATTAGCTGTGTGCGTTATGATTTGACTTGCCATGCGGTAAATAATAGTGGTGATAGCGATGGACCAACAGGATTTAGCGGCATTGCATTAGACTATAGTAACGGTATTACAACTAGTCAACCAGCAATAAATGAACCGAATATTACCCTCAATGGTGGTGCTAGCGACGAATATAAATATAATTCATACCATATATACTACTATAACTGGTAGAGTAAATGCGAGCTTCAGCAAATGCTGCCGAAGCTCATTTTTAGAAGGTTACGATATTATGAAACTCTTAAAAATATTAGCGCTTATCAGTATGCTACCAATTGCTTATGCTGCTGATAATCAATGTGTAACCCCGCAATTGATGGTGACGTGTTCCAATAAATTAAATCAGGTTTACCTTGAACTGAATAATTATAAATATAGCGCTGAGTCATTACCGCATCATTTGCGCTATTTGGATGATTATAAAATTATTGCTAGCAGTCAGTTTAATGAGTCACAATTTGTTAATGCGATTCATAATAAGCCAAAGGTAATTGATGTTGATTTACGTGCTGAATACCATGGATTTAATAATGGAGTACCTTTTTCGTTTATTGCGCTTCCCAACGATGATATTAATGCGGATAAGCTTCAGTCTGTGATTATTCCGCAAGAGGAGTATATCTTGCATAAGGTTTTGAATAGTTATAAGTCAATCCAGTTTTATCGTTATAACCTTAAAAGTATACCAGATGAGAATACGCCGACTATATGTCTTAATACTAGCATTCAGAGCGAATCACAACTAATGGCAAAATATAATCAACGTTATTATCGGATCACTGTAACTGACCATTTGGCAATGAGTCCGGAAAATATTGATCAATTATTAAATCTATATGATACCAATTTGAAAAGCAATCCTCAGCAGTGGGTCTATTTGCATTGTCAGGGTGGGGATGGACGTACTACCACCGCGACGATCATGCTGATGGTGTTGAAGCAAAAAGATGCTGGTAAATTAGAGCCGCTACCTGCTTTAATCGACAAAGTTCAGAAAGCGAGCAGTTATCAACTTATGCCAAATTGTTCAGAATCAGACTTATCTTACCGCTGTCAGGGTAAATGGCAGCGCTATAAGACTATCACGAGATTTTATCAATTTGTGCAGCAAAGAAAGGGGTTGCAGAAATATAGTGATTGGCAAAATTCATTAAAGTGATTTTATTGTTAATAATATATTGATATGATTGTGAATTTATTTAATGCAGAAATGGGAATGAACTATCCATAAATGGGATATTGAGGAAAAACCTACTGTGTTATTATTCCTAACTGAAAACAATTGATGGTACAAAATTTTTCATTAAGGGGAATATCATGAACTAATTTAACTACCAAAATGAAGAAAACCTGAGCTCCTCTTCCTGCTCAGGTTTTATATTTGAGCATAGAATTTGCAATCGTTGTTTTTTACAACATTATTAATTTTTAGTAAAAACATTGTATCTAATAGGGTGTATCAAAAAATTTTCTAATCTACGATATAATCGATTGATATTAAGTTAATTATACGGTGAGAACGTAATATAGATTATCTTTTATTATGTTAATATTTACTCTGTTAGGTTACAATTTACAGATCTATCGATTTTCCATTAAGGGGAATGTCATGAAACTAAAATACTTAATTAAATCACTGAGTTTACTCAGTGGGTCCGCTTTATTTTTAGCGGCTTGCAGCTCTGGAAGCGTCCAATCTCAAGGTGGGGGTGGTAGTACAGCGCCAATCGGTGGTGCGCATGTTGAAGCTGACGTAGTCAACGGTAAGATTTATGAAGTCAGGGAATATGCGTTTAACGGAAATGGGCAATTAGTACAAACTTTTGCTGGTTTGCCACATGGTACATTTGTTTATCATCACCCAGATCAACTAAATTATCAAAAAGTAACGCACTATTATCATGATATGAACTCGTACAAATCAGAGCGAGCCAAGCTTGATCAGTCGTATGCTAACAGTAATACAGTAAATTCGGGTAAATTAAATAGTGCTTCAAATTCTTTTAGCGGTTTTGATATTGGGTATAACCCAGCAATAGAAGAACCTATTACAAATTCAGGTAGCTATTTAACTTATCAAGGAGTTAATCAGCCGTATTGTTACAATACACAAATACAGATTAACAATAGTGCTGGCACATTTGGATTCCAGTCATTTAGTGATTTTACTGCGACAAACGGAACTTCAAACAATGCAAATACACTTTCAGAAAAAAACAATATTGCAGGCTCATACGGCTTGTTTAAAGGCTCAAATGCGCTTGCTTATAGTACAAGCTATCAAGGAAGTTCTTCTGATGGTGCATTTGAATTCGTCAATGCTGCTGTAGCGAATATCGGATTTACAGTTAATGGCTTGTCTAATTTTGGGAATAACATGCTGGAAAGCAGTCCGGAAGAATTTATACAAAATTGTGGCAGCAGCACGGTAAGCACTATACCGATGGGATGGATGGTATCATATAAAATGCAGTTGTCTGCAGATACTTCTGCGACAACATCATCAATTAGTGATGTCTTGAAAGCATCATATAGCACATTGGCTAGTATGACCAATGCGCTAAGCATAACCAGTTCATCATCGACAAGCTCGTTTTCTTTGTCTTTAATTGCTAGTCCGTCTGGTGATTACACATTCCAAGGTTCTTATTCAGAAGGTGGTGTAACGGTTAATGCAGGAGATGATATCCAATCACTAATCGCAGCAGCACAAATCTCTTCGGGAATTTTAACCAATTGCATGAGCCCTTCGGGTGGTAAGCTCATCAGTTCTGCTTGTAAAACCTCAATTGCTAATCTTTCTGGATATGTAACTCAAATCATGTCTTTTATTCCTGCAGATATACATGCATACGGATTGCCAGCAGACCTGTCTCTTGTAGACGCATTTCCACAGGGAGTAACTGCTAACGGTGCAAGTATTGGCAGCAGCGCGACATATGAAGCAATTACTAATCAGCCACAAATTATGCGTAGTCTAACTGGGCAAGCATTGATAAATGCGCAGCTAATTGCCGATCCATATGCTCCATCGTCGTCAAATCTGAATAACTATGTTCAGTTGATTTGGCAAATACAGCAATTAGTGGCAAGCGCCAATCTTTATGCAAATATCTTAACAAATAATAATTCAGCAAACTCACCGCTCCTTCCTTCTGCAGGAGTTTTGAATGCTGCGGTATTATTTGAAAATTTAGCAAACGCATATACGCAAGACGTAAATGCCTTGTCTAGTATTATTGGTGGATGTATGGCTGATTCGACCAAGTGTTCTAGCTTGCCACAACTACCAGTTAATGATGCTTATGACTATTACAATAATTCAGCGCTATACAACACTCTTGAACCAGCTCAGAATTCTAGCGTTGGGTTGACGAATAAGAAGCTTAACGCAGTTTTATTAACCTATAATGCAACTACCTATAATGAGGCTGCGGCATTATCTTCACCAGGTAATGTCTGGAGTTATGTCAACGATATTGATCAGTGGTATGTGGGAAATAATAATCCAGAAGTACAAAATTCCGTACCAATGGCATTTATTTATGTTGATAGCACTAACAATGTTTTTGCTAACAGTGGTATACTAGGAGTGGCGCTTAATGGTCTATCAATGGCTAATCCGTTTTGTGCCGTAGGTACTAATTGTACTTATGAATTTAATGGTCAAACTAATATGCAAAGTGGTCCGTTACAAGGCTATTCTGCGTTAGTCCCATTATTGCTTCCTGAAACGCCATTTTATTATTTTCTGCGTGAGAACGGTTCTGGATTTGCAGGTTTGATTGGACAGAGTATTGGCGTAGATACAAATTTGAGCAACTATTTCATGATGGCACAGAAATATGTTAATGGTACTGAAGCATTGGATTTCCCGAATGATACTCAGGTTTATTATACACCTGCGTCAACTACCGCTAATCCTTATCCAGCAGCAGCTACTACTATTAATATTAGTCCCAATAGCACTCCTCCATCTCCTTTTAGCATTAGTAGTTATGGGGCAGCAGGTCAGAATGCCTCCTCAATTTACAGTGTTAATGGTGTTTTTGGTCCAGTTGGTGATAATTCCGGTTTATATGCTTTGATTAAAAATGGTAGTCAATATACAGTATCTGTTACGGCTTTGGATCCACAATGGATACTTGGTATTCCGGATGTTACGATGCAAGGACAACTAAATAATCGGACTGGGTGTTATGGTGGTCATAATGCTGTGTATAATAATTATGGTGGTTGTGACGGAACTGGGCTATACCCATATAGTGATAGCCAATTCACAGCTCCAGGAGCTGGTGCTTTGGCGACTACAATTAACTCGACGACGAACACTGTTGAATTTAAACAAAGCTCTTCTGGTTTCTTTAATTAGGTCGTGCTTTTAATTGTTATTAAAACCTGAGCTCCTCTTCCTGCTCAGGTTTTTTCATCTTTATATAATTTTAAACATCTGCGCATTAATTTATTTTATGTCAAATTGTTGTAAAATATAAATTAATTATCAGGTTATTCAATACGCTAAGACTAATAATAGATAATTATAAACTGATATCAAATACTGCGCCAGTTATTTAATTCTATGTTGGTAGGTTTCATTAAAGATATTAATGTATAATTATGGTTAACTGTCAATGCGTAATTCTATGATAATTAAAAAAAATTATGAATAGGTTCTAAGTAATATCCAAATCATAAAAAACTAACTTATTGCGTTAATTAAGCGTAATAAGTTGTGGATAATCATTTATTATAAGAGGAAATAATTATGTCACATCCTTATTATGCGGTAATATTTACATCCGTAAGAACTAGCAATGATGACGGCTATGCTTTAGTTGCTAAGCAAATGCTTGATTTGGCGGCACAACAGGTTGGATTTATAGGGGTAGAATCCGCACGCGAACAAATAGGTATTACCGTTTCATATTGGCAAACTCTTGCAGATATTGCGCAATGGAAACAACAGATTGATCATCAACTAGCTCAGAAAAAAGGGCGTGAAATGTGGTACGCTAATTACACAGTGCGAATTTGCAAGGTTGAAAGAGAATATGGTTTTAGGGCATGAGGATCGAGTAATAACTTTGCCGTATGGTTTTATAGATCGCTTGTTTTCTACGATTAGCAATTTCAACAGCTGATATGATCAGCTTATTATCCTTCTTTTTAATAAATAATTCGATAATCACCAACTCTATTAAATAGACCGCTAAAAAGAGACCTATTTAATATCTAAAATCATAGAGTTTCGGTTAAATATTTTATTATGTAGTTAATAGCGAATCTTATGTTTTTACTTAAAAAGTAGTAAAATTGATTTCATAATCATAAAAAATCTGTTATAATACTAAGTAATTTAAAGGTAATCAAAGCCTTAACCATGAAAGAGATTGTTTGACTGAAAATTAGCTAATTGCTGGTGAGTTTCAAAATCATATCTAATGGGGTATTAATATGAAAAATGTATTATTGAGCCTGTGCTGCTTATTTGTTGTAGCATGTAATAATGTTGGTTCTGGGCAGCAGAGTAATATGGTTCCTCCGCACGTTAC
>SSGY01000229.1 GCA_008017145.1 Neisseriales bacterium | reverse complement strand
TTGATGAGACAACTTTACTTAACATATAGATTGCCATTAGCAGCATCAGATAGCCAAGGAAATATTTGACTGCAATCATCCAATTACCACTTTTTGGCAGAAATTTTTTGCCCATTACCGCGATAATCAAAAGTGGAATACCGCTACCTAAGCCTAAAGCAAACAATGCTGAACCACCCAAGACGCGATCACCAGTAGTGCTAATATAAATTAATGCTCCTGCTAATGGGGCTGTCACACAAGGTGAGAGGATTAAATTTGAAACACCACCAATAATGAAAGCACTCAATAAAGAGCGTTGATTGCGTTTATTCACAACTTGATTTAATTTATTTTGGATACTAGATGGTAATTGTAGATTGAACGCACCAAACATCGATAATGCAAAAACAAAAAACAAGACACTAAGTGTAATACTTAACCAACTAGCTTGTAAAAATGAGCTCAAACTATACCCTAAGCCAGCTGCGACTACTCCAGCAACTGCATAAGTAAGCGCACCACCTAAAATATAGCTTAACGCCAAACTAAAACTTCGTTTGGTACTTACATTTTGACCTGAAATAACCCCAATTAGAACAGGTAACAAAGGAAATACGCATGGCGTAAATGCAATTAGTAGCCCAAGCATAAAAAAGCCAGCAATAACTAAAACCTGATTCGCAGCAAACAAGGCGCTAATTGTATTAGAGTCTACTTCGCCACTAAAAACTTTACTCCAGAAACTTTGTTCCGTTGCAGAAGCTTCATCTATCTTGTTAGTGTCCATCTGCGCTTGCGTATTATTAACGGCTAATTCAGGATGATCTAAATCCAATTCCTGCACCACCTGCTGCTCAGGAAAGCATAAATCTAAACCTTTGCATCCCTGAAAATTAATCTGAGCTTTAAGTTTACCATCACCACGTTTTAGGATCGGAACTCTAATTGCGACCTTGCCCTCATAAACTTTAAATGTGCCTAAATCAGGGCTTTTTATTAGTAGCAGATCAGGCCAAACCGGATCACCCAAAACTACTGAGCTATCTGAGGCACTCTGGATTTTGATTTTATTTTGATAAAGATGGTACTCTGGAGCAATATTAAACTTAACCCATAGTGCATTTTTTTCACCAGCACTATCTAATTTAACCTGAAAGGCTTGCCATGATGGTAAATAATCAGCAGCAAAAGCTAGCTTAACCATCAAAAAAAATAAGAATAATACTCGCTTTAACATCTTAGATCCTATGCATAATACTGTAACAGATTCGAAATGTATTACACTACATTTCGTTTATGAATATTCCAGGTAATAGCAAAAAAGAATGCAGCTAATACACTTGATGCAATTAGCATAATAAACCCACTATCCCAACCATAATTTTGTACTAAATAGCCCATCAATGCTTCTGCACCCATGGTTCCAAAGAAATAACCAAATAAGCCAGTAAATCCAGCTGCAGTTCCACCAGCTTTTTTAGGTACTAAATCAAGTGCGGCAACCCCAATTAACATTACCGGACCATAGATAGAAAATCCAATTACCCCCAATGAAATTACTGTTACCCACTGATTGCTAGATTGCCAATAAACCACCAAACCAAGAAAGATAATTATCATCGATAAAAACCCCAATGGTGAACGTCGTCCAGCAAAATATTTATCTGATAGCCACCCGATAATTATTGTACCTGGAATTGCGGCTAATTCAAAGAACGCAAATCCCATATTGCTATAAACATTGCTGAAATGTTTAACTTTACTTAAATAGGTTGGTGCCCAGTTAAGTACACCATAACGCACACAATATACAAAGACATTGGCAATTGCCATAAACCAGACATTTTTATTATTTAATACATAATCAAACATGATCTGTTTGGTGGTCATTTCTTGTTCACGATCAACTAAATCATGTTCAACTTCTGCCAATGGATAATCATTGCGATAAACCTCAATCGGCGGTAAGCCAACTGACTGTGGCACGTCGCGCCCAAAAATTAAGACTAAAATTGAAAAAACAATCGCACAAATTGCGGGTAAATAAAATAAACCACTCCAACTACCAAACGCCCAAACCCCAATGGCAACTATCAATGGTAATAACCCAGCACCTACATTATGCGCGGTATTCCAAATTGACATCTTGGTGCCACGTTCAGAATCAGAAAACCAATGGGTCATAATTCGACCACAAGGCGGCCACCCCATCCCCTGAACCCAACCATTCATTAGCATCAGCAAAAATAATCCGCTAAAGCTAAGTGTTCCTGGCACAAGCAAGTTTACCAAAGCCGAAAGAAATAAACCTAATGCTAAAAAATAACGTGGGTTACTTCGGTCAGAAACATTTCCCATAATAAATTTACTCAAGCCATAAGTGACTGCCAAAGCTGAGCCAAGATAACCGACTTGCGCCATGGTAAAACCATCTTTGAGAAAATAGGGTTTTGCCAGAGCAAGAGTACTTCGCACAAAATAATACGCCATATAGCCCAAATAGGCGGTTAGAAACAATTGTAGGCGATATCGACGATAACTTGGGTCAATTTGACTCTCAGGAAGTGATGTCACAAATTTAGCTGGCTTGAGAAACCCAATCATAGAATATCCCTATTAAATTAATCTTTGATGGGTTATTGTAGCAGAAAAGCTGTTAGCTTTCTAGGTTAATTTGCAGGTATTGATTGTGCAGGCGCTTGCGGTAAATTAAATGACATGTTGGGAGAAAAGTTTTCAGGCGCAGAGCTAGTTTGCCGACCGCGAATGACTTGAGTGGTTGATTTTAACTGACCAGAATAAACTTTTAACCCACTATTGCTGCTGCGTTTAATGATTATTAAACCAATCAGCGCACTGATTAAGATTACCGCGAGCAAACCCAATGCCACTTGCCGAGTTGTGATAGATAGCGGTTTATCAAATTGATCATCATTGGAATTAAGAGACATAGCTAATATCTATTTCTTGATAAAGATCAAATCCCATACTCCATGCCCAAGTTTCATTCCACGATTTTCAAACTTGGTTAATGGGCGATAATCAGGGCGCGGTACGTAATCACTACTCGTTGATTGATTGGCTAACTGCGGGTTAGATTGTAGAATATTGAGCATCCACGTGGCATACTCTTCCCAATCAGTTGCTAAATGAATATATCCACCAGATTTAAGCTTTTGACAAAGCAGATTAACGAATTCTGATTGAATAATCCGCCGTTTATGATGGCGCTTTTTATGCCAAGGATCAGGAAAATAGATATGAAAGCCGCTGATTGAATCATCAGCCAGCATATTGCGCAAAACTTCAACCGCATCATGGCGAATCACTCGTAGATTACGAACATCATTATCACGCATCTGCATTAGCAATGAACCAACTCCCGGCAAATGCACCTCGATACCCAGATAGTCATTTTCAGGATTATTTTGAGCAATTTGCCAAGTAGCATTTCCCATCCCAAAACCAATTTCAACTATCTTAGGATTATCACGCCCAAAAGCGCTTGTTAAATCTAATTTCTCACCAGTATATCGCAAACCATAAACAGGCATTAGCTCTTCAATTGCGCGTTGTTGCCCTTGGGTGATTTTCCCCTGACGCAAGACAAAACTTTTTATTTCACGATGTAAAGTTTGTTCGTTTTCCATTACTTTAAATTCCAAAACCTAAAAATCAAATTCTAAATTCTCACCAACTTGTGGCATTTTTTTAACGTTACGTTTACGCTTAGACTTACGTCGCTTGCTTTTTTTCTTAGGTTCTGCTGGTGCAAGATCAACCAATTCAATCATCAAGTCAGTCTTATCATCATCAGCTGAAGCCATAAAGTTATCCCACCAGGCAAATATCTGCGGATCAACTTGAAGGAAGTCATTACGCATGGTGAATAAATGCCATGCCTGACGGAAACGATTATGATTCAGTAAATGATCCAATTTTGCTACGCTTGGTGCATCAAATTCAATTTGCAGCATCCACATATCGCGCATTGCCGTGTACAGATTGCGCGTAACACCACTATTAAAAATAACTGTTTTATTCCGTGCAATTGCATCCATCAATGCCTGTTTGGCATGAACGCCCTGTTTTAATTCTTGTTGCCAACTTTGATAAATTGCCGACCAAATCAGACCAGCTAAAATAAACACCAGCGAAACATCTTCACCGCTGGCAATTCGCAAATCAGTTTTTTCCAATACTTTATATGCAAAATCATCATGCGATTTATGGAAAAACAAGCGATCAAACAAAGGGAATACCCGCCGTGGTAAATTTAATTCCGCTAATTCACGTACTACGTTTAAGGCATTACCCGAAAGCAAAATTTTGAGCATCTCTTCAAATAAACGCCCTTTGGGTTCATTAATCAACAAATGCTTAGCATTACGGAAGTTGATATAGGTGTGCTCATCAATAGTTAAGCCAAGTTTCTCAGATAAACGGATTGCGCGAAGCACCCGTACCGGATCTTCCATATAACGCTCATATGGATTACCAATGATTCGAATAATTCTTTTTTCAATATCCGCCAAACCATCGTGATAATCAATTACCACTTCCGCAACTGGGTCATAGTAAAGTGCATTCACCGTAAAATCACGACGAAAAGCATCTTCATCAATCGTACCATAATTATTATCAACCAAAATTCGCCCATGCTCACTAACTGCATGCTCATGAACTTGATTACTGCGATATGTTGATACTTCGAGAATATGACGCTCGTAGCATGGTTTACCAATCCGCAAACTACGCTCTTCGTTCAAATGTTCAAAATAGACATGGACGATTTTAAAACGTCGCCCGATTATCATTGAATTTTTACCAAAAATCCGTCGAATTTTCTCTGGCAGCGCATCGGTCACAATATCAAAATCTTTAGGCGTGCGCCCCAATAATAAATCACGCACACCGCCACCTACTACATAGGCAGCAAAGCCATGTTGCTGCAATTTTTTAATTAATTGCAGCGCATCCTGATCAAGCATTGTCTGATTAAGTCCAATACTTGGTGCAGAAATAATTTGTTTAGTCATTAAAAATCTCAAATCTATAATTTATTATACATGTCAGCATACTATATCACAAGATTATTTCGTAACAGCTTAAATTTCAGTCAGTTCATAAAAAAACAGGCTACTTAAAGCCTGTTCAGATTTTTTCAGAATCGCGATCACGTTGCATGCTAACAGCTTATGCTCAATTATAACATAATGAACTAGACTTCATCGTTTTACGTTTATTGTCCAGGATATGAAGCAATGAAATAATCATAACTTCCAACTAATGTTTGCCCCATCACCCCAACATTACTATAGCCAGTGATATAGCTATTACCACCAGCGGAAGTCGAAATGCCAGAACCAGCGGTAAGTCCATTGAAAGCGCCAGCTTGATAACCCCATTGCAAAACACCATCACTATTATACTTAGCAATGAAATAGTTTTCCTCACCGATCTGAGTTTGCCCCGAAAGGCCCACGGTAGTATAACCAGTTAGGTAACTATTACAAACACCATCAGAATCAACACCAAGCCCTGTGGTGTCACCAGATGGTGCACCAACCTGAAATCCCCACAGAGAATTTAAGGAATAATCATATTTAGCAATAAAATAATCAGTATTACCATTCTGCTGACCATAGATCCCAGAATCTCCACTGCTGCTCGTATCACCAGTTACATAAAGATAGCTACAAGAAGGGGTTTTTGTATTTGCTTTTATAGCAAGCCCACTGCTGCTAGTACCTGGTACACCAATCAGCTTGGTGTCTACCAGATCACCATCTGGGGTGTATTTAGCTAAAAAATAATCTTCGTCCCCAGATAAGGATTGTCCTGAGATTCCCTGATTTGTACTACCTGTAATATAAACATTTTTATCGAAAGTAGGATCAACAGTTATACCACTTCCTATGGTAGTACCTCCAGACGCGCCAACCTCGCGAGTCCAAATAAGATTACCATTCGTGCCGTATTTAGCAATAAAATAATCCTGATTACCCTGTAATGTCTGACCTGAAATCCCAACATCGGTGGCACCAGTGATGTATACATCACCATCCAAACTAGTACTTATACTGTTACCTTCTGTTGTGCCACCGGATGCGCCAACTTGTCGTGTCCAAAGAAGATTGCCATCCGTATCATATTTAGCAATAAAATAGTCCTGACTTCCTTGTAATGTTTGACCTGAAATCGCAACATCTGTATATCCAGTTAGATAAATATTTCCACTAGCATCTGTTTTTACACCCTGTCCCGATGTATGACCTCCACTAGCTCCAACTTGGCGCACCCATAGTTGAGCATGGGTATTAGCATCATATTTGGCAATAAAATAGTCAACATCTCCAGCCTGAGTTAAATCACTAGCTAATGCTGTATTAGTACCACCCACCACATAAACAGAAGAACTAGTATTTTCGTCATAAGCAATACCATAAGCATAAACACCTCCATTAGTAGCACCAGATTCGACTGCCCACCCCATCCATAACGCTGGATAAGCTTGAGAAAAACCACAACCACTCCCTGATGTGCAAGCTACAGGAGTAGAGGGAGCAGAATAATCAGCTTCTACTTCATAATTTCCAGCAACATTATTAGGATTATTCATACATACGCTTTGATAACTGCTACCGTCACTATAAGTGTAGGTATATTGCATTGACCATCCAGCTATTGAAGTCGAAGCGTCACTTAATAAACCTTGACATCCATTGCTAGGGTATTTAGAACAAAGAGCATAGTTTGATTGATCTGTCGAAGTATATGTTCCCGGCGATAAGGCAGCCGGACCATTAAGAGTCACAGTATTTGCCAACGAAGTACAATTTGAATTATCAAAATATGTTATCTGGATACTATTAAAAGTTGCCGAATTACGTAGAACAAATGACTGTTGGTTACCAAGAGTGGAACTTAAGCTTTTGCCAGCTAATGCATCCGCAGAAACTAATTGCACCAAGAAACAAGTTCTTGAGCTACCATCTCATTTGGAGTTTTAAATCCAAATTTCTCTCGCGGACGATTATTTAAACAATCCTGAAT
>SSGY01000131.1 GCA_008017145.1 Neisseriales bacterium | reverse complement strand
AATTATTTTAATGCCGAAATTGAAAACATGATGGCTGCCAAGTCTGCCTTTAAGCACAGCTATGTCGTCCAATACGTTAATTTCTTCCCTTGTGAATGGGATAATGATCATGGCTATATGAGCAAACTATTCCACTACGCATCAGCACATAATATTGGTTTAGGTGGTCCGGATGTTGTGCCGTATAAAAAAGCACAGATGCACAATAGTTATCCATTTTTCCATAAATATCGCCATAAATTACCACTAATTGCTATGGCAGTTCAGTCACCGGACTATGGCTATATTGATCCTAAAACTAAAAAAACCTACAGCAAAGCTGATTTTCGCAAATTTGCTGAGGACTATTTAGGTGCCAATATCATTTTTTGGGATATTGAACGAATTGGTGCTCACTAATTAAGCAAATTTTGGGGTTCACCATAAATAAAGCTAGCAATATTGCTCTCGGTAATATCCAGACAACGCTGCCGCGCTTCAAGTGGACCCCAAGCAATATGCGGTGTCACAATTACGTTTGGCATCGTTAATAATGGATTATCTTTTGCGGGTGGCTCGGTAGTTAAAACATCCAAAGCTGCCCCAGCAATAAGTTTATTTTGTAACGCATCAACTAAAGCACTTTCATCAATTAATCCACCACGAGCAGTATTAATGATAAATGCAGTGGGCTTCATCTTGGCTAAAAATTCGTGATTAATAAATCCGCTATTTTCCTGACTTAAAGCACAATGTAATGACACATAATCAGAACGAGCAGCTAGCTCCGCTAAACTTACTTCTTTAACATCATCAAGATCTTTTGCAGTTCGAGTATAAGCGATCACTTGCATATCAAAAGCAAGAGCTAACTCCGCCACACGACTACCAATTGCACCCAAACCAACGATTCCCAAAGTTTTACCAGCTAGCTCAGACATCGGGATTGATAAACCCTCTTCTTTATTCCAACCTGCATCTCGTAATAATGAAACTTGAGTAGTTAACTGGGTGGCACAATTTAAAATCAATGCCAAAGTCATTTGCGCAACTGCGTTTGTACCATAACCTGGTGTATTAACTACCCGGATATTACGTGCTGCAGCAGCATTAATATCAATATTATCATAACCGGTTGCCGATACTGCAATCAAGCGAACTGAATCAGGTAGTTGCTGAATAAGTTTTGCATCCAAAACGGCTTTATTAACAACGATCACCGAAGCCTCCGCTACGGCAGCTAAAATCTCATCTGGCTGAGTTAAATTACCATGAATAATCGTTGGCGCTAATTTACTAAAAGCACTAAAATCTAATCCACTGCCACAAGTATCACTATCTAAAATTACTATTTGCATAACACCACTCCCAATATTTTATATACTATAACCACTAATATGTATATCCTGCTCCGCCAAAGTTTCCAAGCGACATGGATAAGTAAAATTTGGTTGTTCGCGATAGAGTTTCAGCCAATAAATCGCATTATGAATATTTTCTGACAGCAAACTGACTTGCAACTCTTGCCGGGTATAGATTGCCCGATACTCATTATCCGGACGACCATAACTCATGATTGACTCTTTATAATCTGCTACCGCTATCAGGCGATAGGCGCTACTGCATGGCTTAGCAGAATCATAATATTCTTCGCATGCAAAATTATAAGCGTATTTACATCCAAATGAGTAAATAATTATCTTAACGCCTGATAGTGAGAGTTGCTCTAATTCAGGAGCAAACTGATTGAGATCGGCATTGCTTTGGATATAGAGTTCTTGTTTAGTATTGGCTAACATCGCTTTAAATTGCGCAATAAAATTGTCATAACCACGAATATGAATAAACTCTTCTTGCGGTTGATGTTGTTGTAGCTCTTTAATCGCGGCTAGGGCTTGATCTAGATTGGTATTAAATTCTGCTCTCAACTTTTCTAGCGCGATATTCGCAGCTTGTGCCTGATATTGTTTGCTCTTACCTGGAATCAGATTTATTAGTCCACGCTGATAGAGTTTATCGAGTGCCAGATATACCGAAGGCTTGGGTAGATCGACACGTTTAGTAATCTGTGAACCATTTGAGTTAGGGTTTTGTACAATATCACTATAAACCAAAGCCTCGGCTTTTGCAAGTCCAAGGCTTTCTAAACTTATTAATAAGTTGTGCATCTGTTTCTCTTATTTAGGCATCTTGTCGGGTATCAGCGATCACGATCTCACGGATACAAACATTTTGCGGCTGACTATATGCAAACTCAATCGAGCGCGCAATATCATCTGGATTTAAGCCTTGCTCAATAGTGCTGGCTTTCCATGATTTATAACCATCAACAATCGCTGCATCAGTCGTATGAGAAAGTAATTCAGTTTCCACAACTCCTGGTGCAATCACCGTCATTCTAACATTAGAGCCAGCTACTTCACCACGAATATTTTCAGTTAATGCATGTACTGCAAACTTAGTTGCACAGTAGGCTGCATGATCTGGAAAAGTTTTACGTCCAGCAATTGACGAAATATTAACTATCGTACCGCTATTGCGTTTTACCATTCCCTCAAGTACAGCTTTAACTCCGTTAAGTACACCCATTACATTGACATTTAACATTTGCTGCCATTCAATTGGATTTTGCGTAATCGCATTACCCAAGAGCATAATTCCAGCATTATTTACCAACAAATCAACTGGACCAAATTTAGCTTCGGCTTCATTAACCGCAGCTTGAAAGCTACCCAAATCAGTAACATCAACTTTACGGCATAAAGTATTAGGGAGATTTAGCTCTTCTAACTTATCAATCCGACGCGCTAAAAGCAATAGAGAATAGCCAGCTTTAGAAAAACGTAGTGCCGTAGCTTTACCTATTCCTGAGCTTGCGCCTGTAATTACAACTAATTTTGTCATCTTATTTCCCTCTGAATATTAAGTAGTATAATTTTTACTACCAATATTATAAGCTAGTGATGTTGTTGCTGTCAAGTGGTATTAAGACCTAGCTAATTAATTATAATACCTCCTTTTACTCTTATTGAACTTTCACTACCATACCCTCCTGCAACAGCTTGGTATACCTGAACAATACTGTCAAGCTGCTGCATTTTACTCTGGTTAATATTTAGCTTTGATAAATCAGCATTTACCTTAGCGCCCAGAAGATTTTGATAATCCTGTGAGCCATAGTTATACTGAACCAATGTTAAATTATAAAAAGTTTGGGCATTTTTTAGCGATGATAACATTTTGGTGTAGCTTTGGTTTTGCTTTTGATTATTGCTAAGGGTGTTATCAACATTGGCAAATGCTGATTTAACTGTTTGCATGTAGTTATAATAACTAACATAGTATCCACCCTTTGCCGCCTTAATTTGCTCAAAGCTGCTGGCATTCAAGATTGGCATGTTGGCTGCAGCCATAGCTGTCCAAAAGCCGGTTCCCATCGAAAATAAGTTGGTTAATGCCATTGAAGCGCCACCAATGTTACCAGTTAATGAAATAGTTGGAAAAAATACCGAATAAGCTAAATCAATGTTAGCATCCGCCATTTTCAGATTATTCTCAGCGATAATCATATCTGGTCGGTTTCGCAAAACTGCTGAAGGTAAATTAACAGGTATAATTTTTTCTGTTGGTAAGCGATCAATATCAATGATATTTTTAACCATTGTCCCTGGATTTTTATTTAGCAGCACCGCAAGAGCATTATTCGTTTGAATAATACTATTTTCAATTAGTGGAATTTTTGATTGGTAGCTATCAATTTGCTGATCAACCAACGCAATTTCTGAATAGTCAATACCACCATTTTGATATTTAATTAACATAGCTTGCTTTAGATCTTCTAGATCTTTGACCATTTCTTTTTGTAATGAGAGCTGTTTATTCTGCCCAAGCAACATGAAATATGATCCTGCGGTCTGTCCAATTATACTTAATTTCATATTATTATAATTTGCTTTCTGGACATCAACGCTTGCTTGTGCTAGCTTAGACTGACTAATATTTTGAAAAACATTAAATGAGTAACTAGGCATAAACCCGCCCATAAATCCAGAAAAATCACTATTGGCAACTGCACCAGATGGAAACGTATTGTTGGCAGCCAAACTTCCTTGCGGTGTTAGATTTGTCGCCCAACTATTTCCAGCAAAGCCAGTTGCGGATGCATTTAACGTTGGAATCCATGCATACTGTGCCGCTTTCAATTTGGCCTGAGCTTCCATGATTTGCCCGACACTAATTTGAATTTCATTATTGTTTGCCAAGACTTCCTGAATTAAATTATCTAAAACTGGGTCATTAAACTTTCTCCACCACTGCAATTGACTAAAGTCTGATTCAGCCGATTCAAATTGTACACCACTACTTGTGGTAGTTGGATAATCAATTTTTGGTGGTTGATTCTGACCGTGAAATATAGCACAACCACCAAGGAAAGTCGTTAGATACAAATAACTTAGATGTGAAATTTTCTTCATTTTTTCATACCATTATAATGAGGTGTTAATTTTGGCACGAGCACTAGCTCCAACACGTAATGGGAACTGAGCGCTATTTTGCACTTGTACGCGGATAGTAAATCGCTGGGTAACTTTCACCCAATTGCCAGTAGCATTTTGGGCTGGCATTAGTGAAAAAGTTGAACCACTGGCATAACTAATACTTTGAACGATGCCTTTGTAATGTACATGCTTATATATGTCGAGAGTGATATCAACTGGTTGACCAATTTTTACTTGCTCAATTTCTGTTTCCTTATAGTTAGCATCGATCCACCAATTGTTGCTATCAATCAATCCGAATAATTGTTGTCCAGATGAAACATATTGACCTCTCACCAATGAAAGATTGCTGACATAGCCATCAGAAGGAGCAATAATGTCAGTATAGCCAACATGATTTTTAGCGTTCTGGACACTTGCCTGTGCTTGCAGAACTTTAGCAGTAGCAGCAGCAACCTGGATTTTTGCTGCAACAAGGTTATTTTTATTCTGTTCCAGTGTCGCTTTAGCTTGTGCAAATTGAGTCTGGTATTTTTGTAAGGTATCTAAAGAAGCCGCATTTACAGATTGCATCTTGGTATAACGATTTAACTGATCAGACAATGCATTATAATTAACTTTGGCATTTTCCAAATTGGCATTAGCCGTGCTAATTTGAGTCTTGGCATTAGCTAATTGTTCTTCAGCATATTTTTGTGCTTGTTGCTCTTGAGATAGTTGAACACTATAATCATCAGTCTCAATTTTAAACAACGTATCACCTTTATGAACAAACTGATTATTGGTTACTGACACACCTGTTACATAGCCACTCACTTTAGGTGCGATGTATAATAAATCTGCATTCACATAAGCATCTTCAGTTGTTGGGTATTTTTCGCTATAATCCATATAAAAATAAGTACTGACTATGGCGATTACGATTAATAGACCACCTTTAATCATGGTTGAAATTGTTTTTTTATTCATATTACCTTTACCTGAAATTATTAATGTAAATGGACTGTTGTTGAACTTTTTCCTGGTCTAAAGAAAAAAGTTATAAAAATCAATATAATAGAACTACATGTTGAGAAATAAAACAAATCAATATTAGCTAGAATATAAGCTTGCTGCTGAATCAATTGCCCAGCTTGTGCAACAAGAGAACTGGGGCTAGCCATCTGCACGAATTGCTGTAAATTGGGATTAATACTACTAATATGCCCGCTCAATTCATTCCATGAGACCTGTTGCTGACGAGTAATAATGATTGATGAAATTGAAGTCCCAACAGATGACCCGATATTTCTAAAAAAATTAAATATTCCTGCCGCATCACTACTTTGCTCGGACGAGATACCTACAAAAGCTATTTGTAAAGTAATGACAAATATTATAGTCATACTGGTTCCTAGCAAAATTCCTGATATTATCTGAGATGAGTAATTCCACGAGATACCAAAATTAGACTTCATAATACCGCTCAAAATAAATAGTCCAATCCCTATAAGTAATATTTTGCGGCTTTCCAGAAACTTTGTTAATACCGTTGCAATACCTGCGCCAATTAAGGCTGAAATTCCCTGTGGTAGACAGAGATATCCAGCTAAATCTACCGGCATTCCATAGCCAGTTTGTAACATGGTTGCATAAAACGCGATAGAGCCAGTCATTAAAACTACAAAAGTAAAAATATAGACCGTTCCCAAAGCAAAATTTCGATTGGAGAATACACTTAGATTAACAACTGATTTGCCAGTTTTAGCTCGCCAGAGGAAAAAAATCAGCCCCAATATTCCGACTTCAAGAATTATTAGCATTTCATGAGAAGATAGCCAATCTTTACTATTACCCTCATCTAAAAAATACTCCAGAAAGCCAAAAGCGATTACCATGAAAAAAAAGCTTAGAAAATCAAAATTAACTTTTTTGGTAGTTGTTTCAACCATCTTAAGAGAAATAATGATAAATGCGATAACGCATAGCGGAACATTGACATAAAAAATCCAACGCCAACTATATGATTCAACCAAAAAACCACCTAAAACTGGTCCTATTATAGGTCCTAGAACCATAGTTAAAGTCATAATTAGCATCATCCGCTCTTGTTCCTTACCTTCAAAATTAGCGACAATATAACCTTGTGCCATTGATGGTAGGAATGCTCCTCCAATACCCTGCAATATTCTGAAGAATATCATCATTGGTAAACTGCTTGCCATTCCGCAAAGAATTGACGATCCACCAAAAAGCACGGTTGAAATTAATATCAACTTTTTGCTGCCAAAGCGTTGAGACATAAATCCAGTCATCATGATAACTACCGCGGCCGAGACGATGTAGCTGGTTGTAACCATTGAAATTTCCTGAATATTACAACCTAAGCTGCTCATGATATGCGGAACGGCAACCCCAACAATCGTCAAGTCAATAATTTCAGCTAGAGCTAGCATACAAATCGCTAATGCAGCAATAGATTTGTCTTGAAGCCAGAAATTTTTCATAGGTAAACTCTTAACGGTTAAACGAGAAGTGGATTATATGAAAAGTTTATGTTGCTGTATACTCCGTTTTTACGTACGTTGTTAAAAAATATTTCATGCTAAAATGAGGTTATGTTTTAAAATTAATAGGGCTATTAAAAATGAAATCAAATGATTATGAGTTTATCATGTCTTATGCAGAAAGGTGGCTGGCAGTGCTTGGTCAGGTTTTGGAGTTTGGCGGTGCATTGATCGGTGTCGATAACAAGATTATTAAACGAATTGTACCACCGGAAGAATTATTGAAGCTACCATTGGGAGATGATATTTCAAAAAAACTGACAATTTTTGATGAGTATATTGAAAAAAAATTGGAGGTTCCAGATATGGTTGCCAACAATATGCAAGCAATTAACGAACGACGAGTGGTTAGGAGGCTTGAGGTTCACAATATATTTGACGTAGAGCCAAGGGTCTACATGATTTTTCGTCATCCTATAATAAATCCAGATACTGGTAATGTTGTTGGTTTATGGGTGTTTGGTTACCCAGTTGAAGTTAGTAATGTTTCCAGTCTGGTGTCTGATTTTTATGCACATGATTCCAAATATCGTAAGAACATGAAAAAAGAGAACATTCGGCTTACCAAAAGAGAACAACAGGTAATATTCTTTTTCATGTTGAATTTTAAAAGTGAACAGATAGGTAGCTTAATTACTAAAATTGAAAAAAAAACCGTGTCCAAAGATGCTGTCGATCAATTATTTAGAAGACAGCTTTTCCCAAGTTTGATGTAGTAAATAGAAAAGCACTCTACGATAAACTAAATAAAATGGGATTTGCTCAGGTTATTCCCTATAATGTCTTAGATGAGGGGTTCTCAATAGAAATCACCAATAATAATGTTTTTATTTAATGTTCTCGAATTAGTTATGGATAACAATAATGCTGCAACATATTGAAAACTTGTTAATTTTATGTTTGGTCTTAATATTTTGCTTAGTCGTAAGCAAAAAAATAAAGTGCCAATTATCAATTTTATTATTGGTTGCTGGTGCATTGATTAGTTTTACTTCACATCAAGCTCTACTTGTATTACAGCCCGAATTAGTCTTTTTTATATTTTTGCCGCCAATATTATTCAGTGCAGCTTTAAACGTATCTTTACATGAGATGCACGCTTGGAAGTTACCTATATTAGGATTGTCTGTTGGCTTAGTTGTTTTTACGGTTTTGATTATTGGCGCGTCATGTCACTATCTCGTGCCTAGCTTCGGGTGGCAATTTGGTTTGCTATTAGGCGCAATTATCGCACCTCCAGATGCAATTGCTGCGATTGGCGTTACTAAGGGATTAAATGTTTCATCCGATATTACTACCGTCATTGAAGGTGAAAGCATGATTAATGACGCTTCAGCTTTGGTTATCTATCAATATGCGCTGATGAAGATTATTGCCTCTGGAAATAGTTCACAAAATTTATTATTCCATTTTTTTACCCTAAGTTTGGGCGGAGTTATTCTTGGAATTAGCACTGGATATATTTTGCGTAAAATAGTCAGTTATATCAACGATACAAATAGTGTTGTCTTGTTATTTATAATTACACCGATTGGTGTCTATATTGTTGCCGAAAACTTACATTTATCCGGTGTTATAGCTGTGGTAACTTGTGGATTATTTATTTCAATGAGTGTTTCAAAAATAACCTCTTTTCAAGAGCGCATGCGGGGGCGGGAATTTGGAGCTATAATTGATTTCTTACTTAATGGCTTCGTTTTTTTACTGATTGGTATTCAGCTGCGCAGTATTATTCAATTTTTCGAGTGGCGGACGATAATTTATTTAACTACCTATAGTATCGGACTTTGCCTACTTATTTTTGTCGTTCGATTATTATGGATTTATCTTTTTGGCAGCATTAGCTTAATATTAAATCGATTGGGTAAAAAGCGTGATAAGTTTTTTAGCAAAGAATTTTTTGCTAAATTTACGATCGTAGCATGGGCAAACATTCGGGGTGTAGTTTCCCTAGCTGCCGCTTTGGCAATACCGTTAACTCTTCGTGATAAACCGTTTCCTTATCGCAATGAGATATTATTTATAACCTTTGCCGTAATCTTATTGACTTTAATCATTCATGGATTAACGTTGCCAATTATTGTAAAAAAATTTAAAATGATCCGGACAACTGAGATAAATACTGACAAAGCGCAATTATATTCGGAATTATTATCACATACTTCAAGATATATTGATATTGTTTTGCGTCAGAAATTTCCATCACAGTTAGTTGGTAAAATATTGGACGAATATAGTTATATGAAGGATTTTGCCTTTGATGCATCACAAAATGATGAGCAAATTTTACAGCTTACTCTAGAAGTGGAAATAATTAGCTATCAGTATCAGATTTTACAGCAAATGCATCAAAGTAATCGTTTTTCAAAGGAAATATTGCTAATTGCTGAACAAAGTTTAGATACGATTAATTTATCATTAGATACTAAATTGAAACGCTTAAGTGAAATTGGCAAGTATCAGACTATTAATGGTAGGTAGCTAGGTATAATATACTAAAATAATATACAAACTTCATTCCAAATGAACTAGTTAAATCATCGTCATTAATAATGTAGCATCAACCCAAAACAGAACATCCAAATTTGTCTTTACTACAGACAGAAAATTACATCTTCGCATATGAATGCACTTTTACTTCGTAAAATAGTTTTAATACAAGAAATAGCACATTGCAAATCCCCATGAAATAACAATTATCAATTCAAACAATAGTTCTAAATTAGGTTTCATTTCACCGATCCCTCAAAGTAATTAGAACTAAATTCTACAACGGTATTCTTGTTATGAATACTACGTTTTTACTGAGTAAAATGGACTAATTTAATCCTTAGCAGCATTAGCAAACTTACTCTCTCCAATATAATAAAAGAACTGGTAGATCATTACTAAGCATAATCACCTGTGCTTGTTTATGTTATGCTAAAATCTGGTATCAAAAATCATATGCAAAGATTGAACATATGCAACAACTTGATTTAGCTGGACTGTATGTTGAGGCCAGTGTATTTTGTGCAGTAGTTGAATGCGGAAGTTTTACTAAAGCATCCACTAAGCTAGGTATTGCCCAATCAACTGTCAGCAATAAAGTTCAGGCGCTTGAAACATATCTAGGTTATGCCTTGATGACACGCAGTACGAGAAGTATTAAGATTACGGCATTGGGTCTTAAGCTTTATGATTTTGTAACTCAGCAGCAAAAACTCTTTAATGAATATATTCAGTTACAGCAGACCAAAAAAGAAACAATTCGTGGCAAGGTTAAGTTAGTCTTACCAGAAATTATTTCTTACAATTTAATTACACCATATATTGGAGAGTTTTTACAAGAGCATCAAAACCTTGAACTCGAAATTTATTATCAACATACCGAGCTGAATCTTTTTAAGGAGAAATTTGATCTAGCTGTAGTTAATCACATGCCAAAACAGCAAACTGTTAAGCTTAAATATCTTGGTAAACAGCAAATTTTTTTATATTGTACAAAAGAATATATCGAACGCTATGGACTGTTAACAAATTTAGAAGACTTGGAGAATCATTTATATACAGGTCCGATTAACCATAGCTATAATGCCGAAAAAACAGTTAATTTTATCTCACAAAAATATGGTAATTTGAGTTTGGAAAATACGGCTCGCTTAAAGGTAACCTCAATGCTGAGTGCAAAGCAATTGGCGATTAATGGTCATGTGATTGCAGGTGGCACAGACATGCTTTTTGCTCAAGAACTCAATAACAAAACTTTTATAAAACTACTCCCCAACATTTCAGCGGGTGAATTTTCTTATTACCTCATACGCCTACCACACCATGACAATGCAGCAATCCGTTGCGTCGCAGAGTTTATTGAAAAATGCTTTGCCAAAACTCGCTAACATATCCAATAATAGTAAATGATGAGTATATGCCATCATGCAGTTAACTTATTATCAAGCCCCTCTTAACACCAATCTAAGTTAGGTATTTTCTATATAGCACATTTCATATTGCATAAGTATTAACCCATTTAATCTGTTGTGTGGTATTCATTGCTAGCAATTCTATAAATCAATTTTCATAAAAATCAACATCAATAAATTAATTTTTTTACATATATCACCAATAAAATATAATTAAATATCAATCAGTTAAAAAACACAGCCAAATTAACGGTCAAGAAAAATTATCAACTATAATAAATAAAAACAGTAGATTAAGCATCCAATTTAAAAAATTCTTATAAGTAGAACTATATTGACTTAACTTATTAGAAAATGATAAACTACCTGTTCAGATTAATGTGTTATTTAATTTTGACTTATTTTATTATAATTACAGCTAAAAATAAATAACTTATTAATTACTGGACACACAGGTATGTGGATTCAACATGGACTAAAAATAAACAGATTATCGTGGCTTAATATATTACTGTTTATTTTGTTTTTAATCTTAATAATAGATTTTGCACCCGACCATCATCTTGATACGATTGCATTCCTATTACATGTTGCTCATCATATTCACTCTTTACCAATTATTCAAAATAATGCTTTAATCAAAAGCGCCCTTACATTAATACCAATGATAACCCACTCTGTGATAAATATATCCTCATATACAATCATATCCAAAGTAATAATATTTGCAGTTGCAATTTCCATTTTATCAATTGTGACGATCTTAAAAGAGATTATAGAAAAGGAAACTATTGCCAGAATTTCTTCAGTTCCAAACCTATCCTTATTCAAATCATACCAAGAAGCAATTAAAGCATTTGAAAATTTACCTTGATTAAGCTTTAGAATAAAATTATTAATGTTTGTTAAGTTATCTTAAAAACAAATTTATTCATATTTAAAGCAAACAATTCAAGGGAATTATTAAATGAAAAAGTATCTATATTTAAATACTGCTCTTTGTGCGTTATGCACAACATTAATAGCATCATGCAGCAATGGTAATAATAGTCCACAAGCAGCTAGTTGGGCAGATGTTAATTCAAAAGCAATGTCTCAAACTGAAATCATTAATTCAATATGTGGTGATCAAGGTGTAAATAAACTCGTACTCCAGGAGGCTAGTGGTGAACCGATTAGTACAACTTTCAATCTAGGTGCATCTAGGGGAATAAGGTCTATTATACAATGTGTAAATAATGCCAAATATGATGTAACATCTGTTGCTGATTGGTCTAGCAGTGATCATGGCATTTTTACCGTTGATAATCAAAGCTCAAAAGGTTATATTACTCCAGAAAATGTAGGTAATGCATATCTCAATGTATCGTACCTTGATGGCTTATATAATGCAAACTACAAAATTAGCGTAAACAACGCAGTACTTAAAAGTATATCATTATCAACAGATAGAACTACTAATCAAATTGCGTCTGGAGAAAAGGTTCAACTTACTCTAGAGGGTAAATACTCTGATGGTAGTACCGCGATTATTAATAATGCCAATTTTAGCTCTGATAATGAGAATATAATCAAAGTTGACAACCAATACCTTACAGGCATACAAACTGGTCAAACTACTATCAGAGCATCTTATAGTAGTTTTGGTACTTCGATTAATATGGAAGTCATCCCTGCTAAGATTGTAGGTGTTGTCATGGATAAAGATAATCCAACAAAATTTATTACTGGCATACCTCAATCATATGTATTTAAAGCAAAATTGTTGTTATCAGATAACACTATTTTGGATATTCCTCAAAGCACGCTAGACTCGCCAACTACTACTCAGTGTAAATTACAAAAAATACCGAATGATAGTAGAGTTCCCTTTATTTCAACAGAAAATGGATGTAGTATAAGTTCAACTACAGACACTGGTGAAAATAGGATTGTATATAGCTATTCGATCTTAGATCAAAATTCCAACGTACTTCAAACTTTTGAATCTAGCCAGATAATTAGCTCAAGTGACGATTCTATTAACAATATACAACTTGACGTAGATAATGATTTGCAGAATGGAGGAATGCTAGTTGGTAATACTTACAGATACCATATTTATGCAAATCTAAATAATGGAGAAAAAATTGATATAACAAAAACATTACCATTAAAGGCTTCATTATATTATCAAGATTCAGATCAGTCTAATAAAATAATAACTGGAGATACTGGTTATATAGGACCTATGTCTGCTGGTGTTGATGATGGAAAGGGTGGTGTAATTAAACTAACTGATTATATTACGAAAAATGATACTGGTAATAAAATAGCTAGATTAGTTTTAAGTACTAATTTAGGGAAATTATCAACTAAACTTGATAAAGATATTACCATTATGCCAAATGTAATGAGCGTAAAACAGTTAAGTAGTTATTTCGTAGATAATATCTATCCTAGATTAGACTCAGTTGATAAGAGGAATTTTGACACTTATTTTGATTCTGATGGGAAACCATCTACTTATACTGCATATGGGCACGAAATGATAGCTAGACTTAGAGATAATCAATTACGTGCAAGTCCACAAGATAATCAAACATTATCATTTCAGCCCCCTTCATCTGGAACTGTAGACGTTGTTTTAGATACCACGATCCCGAGAATAAATAAGATTTATGGGAGCGATGATCCATCAATGACTATTGTAACAATTGGCTGTAATAATAGGAATGAGGCACAAACAATTACGACCTCAGCTATTAATAAGCAAATTACAAATACTTACACTGTGAGTAGAGGTTTTACACTAGGTCTAGAAGAAGCTATTGAATTTGGCGCGGATATCGGGTTTACAGTAAAATCGACAACAAAAATTAGTACCAGTGCGAATAATACATGGTCTGATAGTACTTCTGAGGCATCAACTTATAGTCTTTCATCACAAAACGTTCAATTGAAGCCTTTTGGTAAAACAATAGTTGTACAGAAAGTCTTTAAAACAAACCTTGCCTTTACTGGCAAATTTAATCTTACACTTACCGAAGATAGTTGTATTCCTTTTATAATCAATGGTGAGGTTAGTGGATTTAATTTTAACTCTCCTGCATGCTCCAAATATCGGAATATTATAAATAAACCAGATGATCCAATCTTTAATAGATTATTTAATGGTGAAAATAGCATGACATTCTTTGCTAATTATGCTTCAGATACCGCAACAACGGATGCAAAAACTAATACTGTTGCAATTTATGCTTACTATCCAGGTGATGAGGGCTATGATAGCATTGACTGCGGTACGCAACAAACACTACGCTCTAGCAATCAAAAAAGTGATATTAGGATTAGCAAAAACGTTGTTAATACTAGTATGAACAATATTACACTATCACCAAAAAACTTAATCAAGACATTATCATCTAATAAATAAGGGTAAATATCATGAAAAAATTACTATTTATATTAGCCAGTTTATATTCTTTAAATAATGTTTCAGCACAAGCTGTAAATTGGTATGCATGGATTATAAATAACTCTAGTGACAAGGAAGTTTATATTAAATCTGTTAGTGATAGATACTGGGATAACTTTGGCTGGGCTCCATGTGATACAAATTGGGATTGGGCACATACATCACCCGGAAATGTATCATTAAAATGCGGTGGAACAAACAATAACCACGTAAATGGATGGTTAGCATATGTTATAACTGTTAGAGATAAAAATGGAAATACCATATATGAGAAACGCCACTCATGGGATGTTCATAATGACTATCCTGCAAATCTATCTCTTAAGGATAGCTCATGGGATGATGGCGGTATCGCTCATGAGTTCAAAATTCAAGACAATCTAGATAATAAAGACGGTGTAGTAGTGTATATCTTTGATGATAATGGATTTAGTACGACACTACTTAATTATCATACACAGTATGCATATGATACAAATGAAAGAAGCCACAACCTTAATGACAAGAAGTGTGATCTTTCTGAAGGATGTACGATTTATCAAAGTTATTTTTAATCTTTAATCAATAATAAGAAACATCATCCATTAGGGATGATGTTTCTTATTGAACGAATAATATTTCAACTAACCACTTGAACTAACAATGTTTCTGATCTAAATTTAATAACTAGTGATACTTCTCAATTTATGTTATCTTGTATCTAATTATGAGCGGTTCTATTATACAAGACTAGGACATTATATCCGCCAGCAACAGCACAATTTATCATTTAAATGATAAATCTTATCTAAATTCAGATT
>SSGY01000004.1 GCA_008017145.1 Neisseriales bacterium | reverse complement strand
TAGAGTATGATTATTTACTCTTCAACAACCGGGTGTTGATTATGTTTAGCTCGGTGATAAGCCAAACCAGTACCAGCAGGAATCAAGCGACCCATAATTACGTTTTCTTTCAGACCACGTAAATAATCGACACGACCCGCAACCGCAGATTCAGTCAAGACACGCGTAGTCTCTTGGAATGATGCCGCTGAAATAAACGAATCAGTATTCAATGATGCACGAGTAATACCAAGAAGAATATTTTTGTATTCTACTGGTTCTTTACCTTCAGCAATCAAACGATCATTTTCATCTAATAATGCCGAACGCTCAACTTGTTCACCTTCAAGATAGATATTACTATCACCTGGATTAACAATCACAACGCGACGTAACATTTGACGAACAACCGTTTCGATATGTTTATCACTGATTTTCACCCCTTGCAAGCGATACACTTCCTGTACCTCATGCGCGATATATTTGGATAATTCCTCAATACCTTTCATTTCTAGCAACTCATGTGGATCAACTGGTCCATCAACAATCGCTTGTCCACGTTCAACATATTCACCATCATTTACCAGAATATGTTTATCTTTAGGAATTGACAAATCAACTTCCTCACCCTGAACTGAGATAATCTTAACTTTATGTTTACCTTTAGTTTCTTTTAAGAAGCTAATTGTACCTGATAAAGGTGCCAACATACCTGCAGCTTTAGGAATCCGCGCCTCAAATAATTCCGCAACCCGTGGTAAACCACCGGTAATATCACGTGTTTTAAGTGACTCTTGTGGTTTCTTAGCCAGTACATCACCAGCACTAACGCTTTGACCATCACGCACCGCAATAATATCACCAATTTGGAATGAAATAATAACTGGAGCATCAGTACCAAAGATCTTAACTTCTTTACCATCTTCGTCAAATAGACGCGCGATTGGACGTAAGTTTTTATCTTTAGCTTTAGCACCTTTCACTTTAGCTGGATCAATTACTTTTAGCGCAGTCAAACCAGTTACATCATCAGTTTCTTTAACTACCGTCAAACCTTCTTCAACGTTTTCAAGCATAATCACACCAGTGTGCTCAGAAATTACTGGACGCGCATGTGGATCCCAGCTAGCCAATTTTGCACCAGCTTCAATTTTAGTATCTGGAGCTACAGCTAAGATTGAACCATATGGAATCTTATGTTGCTCACGTTCGCGATGATGTTGATCCAAGATCACTAATTCCGCAGAGCGCGATACAATAACTTTCTCACCATTAGGTTTGGTTACATAACGTAAATCTTTATAACCAACTACCCCTGAAGATTTAGCTTCAACTTGGCTAACTGCTGCCGCACGTGATGCCGCACCCCCGATATGGAATGTACGCATGGTTAACTGAGTACCCGGCTCACCGATTGACTGTGCTGCCACAATCCCTACCGCTTCACCGATATTAACCATATAACCACGAGCCAAGTCACGACCGTAACATTTAGCACATAAACCATAGCGAGTTTCACAAGTTAATGGCGTACGAACTTTAACTTCATCAATATTGGTTTTTTCGATAGTATCAACCATATCTTCATCAACTAACTGACCAGCTTCGATTACCACTTTTTGCGTATCAGGATCAACTACATCTTCAGCAATCACACGACCTAAAATCCGGTCTTTCAATGATTCAATTACGTCACCACCTTGAATGATTGAACGCATAACTACACCATTGGTAGTTCCGCAATCATCTTCGATAATTACCAAATCTTGAGTAACATCAACCAAACGACGAGTCAAATAACCCGAGTTAGCTGTTTTCAATGCGGTATCTGATAATCCTTTACGCGCACCATGGGTTGAAATGAAGTACTGTGATACTGTTAAACCTTCACGGAAATTGGCAGTAATTGGCGTCTCCATAATTTCACCTGATGGTTTTGCCATCAAACCACGCATACCAGATAACTGTTTAATCTGCGCGATAGATCCACGGGCCCCAGAGTCCGCCATCATGTAAATTGAGTTGAATGAATCTTGTTCTACCTTATTACCATCTTTATCCAAAACAGTTTCTTTAGATAACTCACTCATTAGTGTTTTGGCGATATCATCACCACAACGCCCCCAAATATCAATCACTTTATTATAGCGCTCACCTTGGGTTACCAAGCCTTCATTATATTGAGCGGTAATTGCATCAACTTCAGCTTGTGCTTTTTCAACTTTAGTATATTTAGCTTGTGGCACATGCATGTCATTCACGCACACTGAGATACCGCCACGAGTTGAGTATTGGAAGCCAGTATACATTAATCTATCAGCCAAAATTACCGTATCTTTAATTCCACATTTACGGAATGATACGTTAATTAATTTTGCCACTTCTTTTTTCTTAAGTGGTTTGTTAATTAATTCAAAATCCAAACCTTTAGGTAAAATCTGTGCCAAAATTGCACGACCTACCGTTGTAGTACGACGGACAGTATGGCTAGTAAATTCGCCGTTGCCATCTTTATACCATTCTTCAAGACGAACAGTCACAATCGCATGTAAACCAACTTGTCCAGTTTGATAAGCACGCTCTAACTCTTTGAAGTTAGCAAAAATTGCACCCTCACCTTTATCATTAATTTTTTCACGCGTCATATAGTACAGACCAAGAATAATATCTTGTGACGGTACAATAATCGGCTCACCATGCGCTGGTGATAATACATTATTTGATGCCAACATCAAAGTACGTGCTTCCATTTGAGCTTCTAAGCTCAATGGAACGTGAACCGCCATTTGATCTCCATCGAAATCGGCATTGAATGCAGAACATACTAACGGATGTAATTGAAGGGCTTTACCTTCAACCAAAATTGGTTCAAACGCTTGAATCCCCAGTCTATGTAATGTTGGTGCACGGTTTAATAATACCGGATGCTCACGAATTACATCTTCCAAGATATCCCAAACTTGTGGGTGCTCTTGTTCTACCATACGTTTAGCGTATTTGATTGATGATGCTAAACCTAAGATTTGTAGTTTATGATATACAAATGGTTTAAATAATTCTAATGCCATAATTTTTGGTAAACCACATTGGTACAAACGCAATGTAGGACCTACCGTAATTACCGAACGACCAGAATAATCAACCCGTTTACCCAATAGATTTTGACGGAAACGACCAGATTTACCTTTAATCATCTCAGCTAAAGATTTTAATGGTCGTTTATTCGCACCAGTAATCACTTTACCGCGCTTACCGTTATCAAATAATGAATCTACCGCTTCTTGGAGCATCCGGCGCTCATTACGCAAGATAATCTCAGGCGCACGTAGTTGAATCAATTTACGTAAACGATTATTACGATTAATCACGCGACGGTACAAATCATTCAAATCAGAAGTTGCAAAGCGTCCGCCATCCAATGCTACCAATGGACGTAATTCAGGTGGTAATACTGGAATTGCATCCATAATCATCCACTCGGGTTTCATTTCTGAACGTTTGAAGCCTTCTAATACTTTCAGACGTTTAGCTAATTTTTTCAAATTAGTTTCAGATTTAGTAGTCGCCATGTCTTCTTTGATAGTGATAACTTCGTTTTCAATATCAATTGCCATTAACATCTTACGAACGGCTTCAGCACCAATACCAACATCTAATTTATCATCTTCATTATTTTCGACGATAAAATTATATTGTTCTGGCGATAAAATATCACCTTTTTTGATTGGCGTTTTACCATCTTTAGGATGCATCGGCGGATCAACCCGATCTAACACCGAAATAACTGCGTAAGCTTCAAAGTACAATACGTGCTCGATATCACGCAGCGGCATATCCAAAACCATACCCATCCGAGATGGAAGTGATTTTAAAAACCAGATATGTGCAACTGGTGAAGCTAATTCAATGTGCCCCATCCGCTCACGGCGAACTTTAGCCAAAGTAACTTCAACACCACATTTTTCACAAATTACACCACGATGTTTAATCCGCTTATATTTACCACATAAACATTCGTAATCTTTTACTGGTCCGAAGATTCGGGCACAGAACAAACCATCCCGCTCAGGACGTAGAGTACGATAATTAATCGTTTCTGGTTTTTTAATCTCACCATATGACCATGAACGAATTTTATCTGGCGAAGCTAATCCAATACGGATATAACCATAATGTTCATTACCGTTTTTATTACCATTAAAGAGATTGTTAAAATCAAACATCTGCTTTACTCCAAAAATTTTACTGCTTATATACTCTTCGTCTTTGAATCTTGGACTTTGAGTATTATTTTTTGTGCTAACTTTACACCAAATAACCAAGAACTTACTATAGTTAACAATAACTGCCGGAATATGAAGCAAGAGCTAGGCGCAAGGCGACGACGTGTACACGAGAAACGTACATGAGGAGCCTTGCAACAACGCTATTGCAAAATAGTCCGAGCAGTTACTCTTCGAGTTCCATATCTAGGGCTAGGGCACGTACTTCTCGCGTCAACACTCGGAAGGCTTCCGGCATTTTCGCAGAAATACGATGATCACCCTCAAGCAAGCGTTCGTACATCTCAGTACGCCCCTCAACGTCATCCGATTTCACGGTTAACATTTCTTGCAAGATATATGCCGCACCATATGCTTCCAGTGCCCACACCTCCATCTCCCCAAAACGTTGTCCACCAAATTGAGCTTTACCGCCCAATGGCTGTTGCGTTACTAATGAGTATGGACCAGTTGAACGAGCATGGACTTTTTCATCTACCAAATGGTGCAGACGAAGCACATACATATAACCAATCGTCACTGGACGATCAAAGGCTAAACCAGTCCGACCATCATATAGTGTAACCTGACCTGATTCCGGTAAATCAGCAAGCTTCAACATGTTTTTGATTTCATCTTCCTTCGCACCATCAAATACCGGAGTTGCAAATGGTACACCATCACGTAAGTTATTGGCTAATTCAAGGAACTCTGGGTCGCTTAATGATTTAACATTTTCCGCACGACCAGATGAAGTATAAATGGTGTTAACAAAATCTTTAACTTCAGCTAAATTACGTTGTTCGCGTAACATTTTGTCAATCTTATGTCCAAGACCTTTTGCTGCCAAGCCCAGATGAACCTCGAGAATCTGACCAATATTCATCCGCGAAGGTACCCCAAGTGGATTAAGAACTACATCAACTGTGCGTCCATCTTCCATATACGGCATATCTTCAACTGGCAATACTTTAGATACCACCCCTTTATTACCATGACGACCAGCCATCTTATCTCCAGGCTGTAAACGACGCTTAACGGCAACAAAGACTTTAACCATTTTAATTACGCCATTTGGTAAATCAACACCTTGGTAAAGCTTATCTTTTTGAACTTTAAAACGAGCATCTAATTCAGCACGTTTCTCGTCAATTGCTTTTACTAACATAGTTAACTGATCATTGATTGCTTCGTCTTTAACTTCGATAGTTAACCAGTCACGTTTAGCTTTATAGCCATCTAGCACTTCTTGAGTAATTTTAACTTTTTTAGCTTTTAATTCCTGACCAAGCAAAGTTGGTTTAATCCGTTCTGCAGCATCTTCTTCAATAATCAACATCTGATCACGAATATCCTGACGCAGACGGTTAAGCTCAATCTCAATATTTTCTAAACCACGTTGATCATGTTTACTACCATCACGGTTAAACACTTGAACATCAATTACTGTACCATTAATTCCAACTGGCACACGCAATGAAGTATCTTTAACATCAGAAGCTTTTTCACCAAAAATAGCACGAAGTAATTTCTCTTCAGGAGTTAATTGAATTTCACCTTTAGGAGTTACTTTACCAACTAGTACATCACCTGGATTAACTTCTGCACCAATGTGAATAATACCGCTATCATCTAAACGAGCCAATTGACCTTGCGATAAATTAGGAATATCACGGGTAATTTCTTCATCACCTTGTTTAGTTTCACGTGATACTACTGATAATTCTTCAATATGTACTGAAGTATATTTATCTGCAGCAACTAACTTCTCAGAAACTAAGATCGAATCCTCAAAG
>SSGY01000136.1 GCA_008017145.1 Neisseriales bacterium | reverse complement strand
GAGCCGTAATTAATTCGTGTGTATCAGCATAATCAGTGCAAGACAGGTATAACAATGATGGCGTTTGTTTTAAATGACTCTCAATAAAATAAGATTTGCCTGCACCCCAAGAACCATTAACTAAAATATTTTTTACTTTAGGTGTACTTCTTATTTCTTGAATTTTTTGTTTTATCTTTGTTAAAAACTTAACTTGGTATGAATCAATGTCTTTGCCATCTAATTCTATGTAAGTTTGCGTGAAGCAAAACTCATTATAGATACACCAAGACAATGAGTAGAAAAGGATATAGCAAATGATTACAATAAGTGCAACACCAATTGATAGTTGGTATCCTAAGAGGTTAATGAATATCCAACTAATCAGAAAGTAAAGGATTAATGTAACAGACATAAACTTGCAGTCAAAAAGTCCATTAGGAATACATTTTGTAAATTTTGAACGTATGAAATTTGAAATTAAAAGCAAGATTGTCGCGATTATTGGGATGGCAATTATCAAATTAGAGAAGTTCATCCCTGCAATATAACTTGTGTTACTTTCCGCACCCATAAAATTATGAGCAAAATAACTTCCAATTCCAGTAGATTCAAACATCCGTTAATCCCTTACTTGTTCAAACACCATCAGCAAAATACTCTGTGGATGCATAATCGGCAACTGTATCCCAATTTCAGCGATAACTTTACCACTCATTACCAGTTCACCAGCACACAAGGGAACTGATTTCTTCATCAAATACCCCGTATTATCCTGCGCATTCAAGAGCTTAACTTTATATGTCGCATCGGGGTTGAGATAGCTAATTCGTAATTTATCAGCAATCATATTACACGGGAAGTCATTTTGCGCAATCGCAAATAGCGCCTGAGTTTGTGCGGGATTAACGACACCGTAAATATTTTGTCCATTATCAATGGTATCAATCCGCACCAAGCGACCAGAATGAATTAACTCGCGGTATTGCTTGTATAATTTTAGATAGTGCGCTAATTGCTGACACTCTGCATCGGTTAATTCCAGTAGATTTTGTTCAAAACCAAGATGTCCAAAGAAATTAGTTAGGATGCGGTATTCTAGCGTGCTTAAACGATTGGTAGTGTGTGCTTGCGCTGGACCAAAATGTGAACCCATGATTTCAGCTGGGAAGAAATAGCTAAATCCGCGCTGAATACTTTGTCGTTCGTAAGGATCATTGCAATCAGACGTCCAAACCCGATTGGTGTAGCGTAAGATACCCAAATCAGCACGCGCGCCACCCGATGCACAGCTTTCGATTTCTACATGTGGGAACTCATGATGTAACTGTTCAATTAAGCGATAGGTTGCCAAAACTTGCTGATGCACTCCTGCTTGTCCATTGTTACCACCAGCTTGAACTAAATCGCGATTCATATCCCACTTGATGTAAGAAATCTTATTCTCGCTAAGTAAGTCATAGATGCATTGATGAATATAATTATACGCTTCAGGAATCGCTAAATTAAGCACATATTGATAACGTCCCAAAGGTTGCGAATAGTCTTGCACCTGTAACATCCACTCAGGGTGTGCACGAAATAAATCCGAATCAGGATTAACCATTTCTGGTTCAAACCATAAGCCAAATTCCATGCCATTTGCCAGCACTTGTTCAATGATTGGAGTTAAACCTTGGGGATGTTTTTCTTTGTCAATGAACCAGTCGCCAAGTCCAGCACGTTCATGATTGCGCCCTTTAAACCAGCCATCATCTAGGATAAATCTTTCTACTCCAATGGCAGCAGCACGCTCAATTAATTGAATAATTTGAGCAAGATTATGTTCAAAATACATCGCTTCCCAAGTGTTAAAATGAATTGGGCGGTAGGGGAGGACGTGCGGTATAAATTTGTTGCTCTGACGGATGAAGCTATGGAAATTATGGCTGAATCCATTGATACCAGAGTCAGAAAATGATGCATATAGAGTTGGTGTACTATAGCTTGCTCCAGCTTCAAGCACAATTTCACCGGGTAGTAGCTTTTCGCCAAACTGGACTAATTTTCGCCCATCACTGAGAGTGTTTACTTTATAAGTATGATTACCGCTCCAGCCAAGATGAAAGCCATATACGCTTCCGCTTTGCTGGTTAAATCCATTGTCACCAAGAATTAATAATGGTGGATTATCATTGGAGGTACGTCCCTTAAGATTTTCTACTACGTAATAGGGCTGATCGATTTTGCTGCGCTGAGTTTGAAATTCATGGATCCAACGCCCATGAAATTGCATCATATCGCTAACTTGTGTTTCAAGCGGCAGGCTTAGCAATAATTCGTTAAGTTGATAATCTTGTGTAGCAAGGTTGGTTAGTGTGATGTCATGCTCAATTACATCCCATTGGTTTATAGTAAGGTTGATTTTTAATTCTAACTCACTTTGTTCATCCAAGGCACAGACAGTTAAACTACCCTCGGTGCTATCTAAGGAAATAATTTTTTTAAATTGTGGAGCCCAATTTTTACCATTTGAGCATCCTGAGAGAGCATTAAGTTGAAAGCCACCATTTCCCCATAGTGGAATTAAAGTTAGTGGCACATCTTCATCTAAAAAAGCTTGCGGAACAGGTCTAATTAGCTGAGTTAATAGTTGCTGCTCTTCAGCTTCAGATAGCCTCAGTGAGCCTCCCCAATAGACAATCTGCGGTAAATCTGCATCTTTACAGGCGAGAATTAAGCTAGTAGTGTTACCGTGAAGGCTAATAATTTTACTCATGATGAGATTTCATTCTTGGTAACACCAAGTTTGGTACATAATTTATCAAGTACTTCATCATGGAATTTTTCAGTAAGTTTTACTTTTTTCATAAAAACAATAACTGAGAGGATGAACAAAATAATTGGAATACCAAACATGATTATTTTGAATTTCATAACATTTCCCGGAGCAGTAGCAACACTCTGCGCCGTAGCATTATTAGTCATTGCAACCCAGATGGCAGTAAAACCAACCACACCATTGGAAATTGCACCAGCTAATTTATCCAATAAAGGTCTTACACAAAGAGTCGTACCTTCAGAACGAGTTCCAGTTTTAAGTTGTCCATATTCTACGCTATCAGTTAACATTAACAAGACACACACAAACAAAATCGGGTAGGGGAAGAAGAATAAAACATAGCCAGTTAAGATGATCGGTAAATTTTTGCCAGCTAAACCAAAGATAATTAAGCCAATTACCATCACTATGATACCAACAAAAAATAGATTCTTTCTACCTTTGAATAAGCGACTTAAAACAGGGAATAGTGCAACAGCTACAAAACCTAAAGCTAAATTTAATGTACCGATAATAGCAAAACTAGTAGCATCACCAAAAATATAAGTGAAGTAATAGAGTAAAAATGATGAGCAAATTACATAGCCTAAGGCAAATAAGCCATAAGATACAGCTAGCCACAATAATTGATCATTATGTCCAATTGCTTTAAATACTTTTAGAATACTAGTTTTTTCAGTAGTTTGACGTAGCGCTGAGCTTTGTTCTTTAGCACCGATAACGGTAATAATACCACCAATTAGAGAAACTACAGCCACTAGTATTGCAAAAACCAACCAGCCTTGTTTATCACCAATTACGGTTGCTGACTGGGTATGATTTTTTGAGAAATAGATTACTACTGGCACAATTGAAAAGGCAACAATTGATTGTCCAAGTGTTGAGGCAATTCGGGCAAAAACCCCAACTGATTCGCGCTGTGCACTATTGGTTGCGAGCGCTGGTATCATACCCCAAAATGCAATATCCTTGAATGAATATACAATGTCAAGTACAGCAAATATTACAATGAATAAGATTATATAAAGTAATGGGTTAGAGGTTGACAAACCACCTAAATCAGTAAATAACAAGACAATGCATACCGAACCGATTGTACCGCCGAATAAAATCCACGGCTTGAATTTACCCCACCGTGAGCGAGTGTTATCGACCACCCCACCAATCATTGGGTCAATAATCAGTTCAACAAAGCGTAACACAAACAACATGGTAGTTACAATTGCAATCATTTTTTCACTGGTAGCTTCACTAATTCCTGTTTGTCCGGGATTAAATAATTGAGAGGTGATAAACATTATCAGGTAAGAGGATAGCGCCGCATAAAATACATCATGCCCAAATGCTCCACAGGCGTAAGAAAAGAGCGTTTTGCCAAAACCTTTAGGCTTTTCCATTACAATATCTCCATGTATAAATGTGTTAGAATCTTGTTGATTAATCAATAAATAGGTTGATTAAACGAAATTATATGCCAAGTAATATAAAAAGTCAATTACAGATGATTGTGCATTGCAACAATATGTTACATCCAAACTATACTCAAATTGATTCGAAATCCTAGTAGGCGATTTATGACGAAGCCTACACGTAGTAGGTGAGGAATAAATCAACGACCTAGAATGATGAATCGGATTGAGTGTACAACTGTTTTTTGATCAATAAACAATATTGTTGATTAAATTACTAAAAGTAGATATAATCAACTACGGGATATATTATTATGTGCGGAGTAGGAGATTGATGTGGAAATTAAAGTTAATTCTGATAATGTTTTATTTTTTAATGCATTGGCTTCAGAAACTCGATTAAAAATAATTGAAAATTTATTACCTGAACACAAAAATATTAAAGAGTTAGCGCATGAATTGCAGCTATCGTCAACAATTATTGCCAAGCATATTGAAATACTGGAACAGGCAAATATCGTAAAATGCGAAAATATTAAAGCAAATCGAGGTATCCAAAAAGTATGTCGAGTTATTTTGACTGATTATCATTTAGTCTTTGAACAGAAAATTAATAACTCTTTGCAACAACTACAACAATTTGAATTATCAATTGGACATTTTTCTGCGTATAACGTAAGTGGCACATGCGGTCTATCTACGGTAAATTCGTTGATTGGAGTCTGTGATGATCCACGTTATTTTAGTCATCCAGAGCGCTACGATGCTGGAATTGTGTGGTTTGCACATGGAGAAATTGAATATAAGCTACCAAGTTTTATGTTTGAAAATACCAATAAAATTAGTGAACTCGAAATAAGTGTAGAGTTATGCTCTGAGGCGCCAGGAATTAATGAAAATTTTCTATCTGATATCTATTTTAGTATTAATGGTCTTTCGCTTGGTAAATGGATAAGTCCTGGTGATTTTGGTAAACTCAAGGGGACGTATACACCCAAATGGTGGTATTTAACCGAATATGGTAAATTAGTCAAAATCAAGATTACTACTAGCGGAACATATATAAATGACGAATTAGTATCAAACGTAACTATTGGTGAACTTGGTTTATCTCAGAATAGTGATGCTACGTTTAAAATAATTTCACCACGGGAAACTGATAATCCAGGCGGTGTAAATATTTTTGGTAAAGGGTTTGGTAATTACGATCAGGGGATTATTGTTAATATCCTGCGTAAGTAGATTTTTTTGATATTTTTGCTTAAAATATGATAATCCTGTAGGTGATATTTTTGATATCACCTACAGGATTTGTTATGATTAGTTACCTAAATCTCTCAATGCTTTTCCTGATTTAAGGTCTGACTCAAGTTTTTCTAAAGTAACTCCTTTAGTTTCGGGTACAAAGAATTTTAAAAATAACATTGATACGACACAGAAAGCAGCAAAGACAAAGAAGATTGATGCATTACCATGATCGCGCATGAAGCTTAACGCATTACCCATCACTAAACCAGCAAACGACCAGTTAACAATAGTTGTAATCGTCATACCAACTTCGCGACCTTCTAGCGGGAAAACCTCTGAGCATACGATCCAAGCAACTGGTCCCCATGACACTGCAAATCCAAAAATATAAATAATTACCGCAATTAGTAAAACTGCTTTAGGTAATCCGCCAATTTGCGATGGATCACTAATGCCTCCGATTGAAGCAAAAGCTAAGCCTGCTGCAATCATTGTAATCATCATTACAACCGCACCAACATAGAGTAATTTTTTTCGCCCCCATTTTTCAACTAGTTTAATAGCTGGGAAGGTAAACAACATATTTACTGTTGGAACTGTCAGCATTGCCAAGAGCCCTTTCATTCCGGCATAGCCAAAAATAGTTGGAGCATAATAAATCATCATATTAATTCCAACTAATTGCTGGAACATTTGTAATACTATCCCCATTAGCAATACTTTAAAAAAGTAACCTTTAAAAATAATGCCAACTCCAGCACCTTTATCGCTTTTAATAGCGTTGTCAATATCGGCTAATTCACGATCGATATCTTCGTCATGGCATAGTACACGAGCCAAAACCTCACGAGCTTGTGTTTTGCGTCCTTTGAGCATTAACCAACGAGGACTCTCTGGTAGTCTAAAGCTGCCAATAAACATGATTAGAGAGAATGCCGCAATCACAAGAAACATGATTGGTAAAGCAACATGCGGATTCAAAAAAATCCGAGCAATAACTACGTTAGTAACCGCAATCAAGAAGATCCCAATTGTAATCATCAATTGAAAGAGTGATCCCATTGAACCGCGAATACTAGCTGGTGCTGTTTCAGATAGATATAGTGGAACAATAAAAGATGCGATTCCGACCGCAAAACCTAAGCCAAAACGACAAGCTGACAATACAGCAATGGCGGGTAATGTTGCTGAAACTATTGAGAGTGAACTAAACAAAAATCCTGCTAAAATCAGACTACGCTTGCGTCCCAAAAAGCGTGCAAAAATCCCAGATAGCAAAGCACCAATAATGCCACCTGTAGCTAAAATAGCTGCGTATTTTTCACCACCTTCAACACCAAGAAAATATACTTTTTCTATTGTTTCCAATGAATTAGCTATAAATCCTTGGTCTAAACCAAATAACAATCCACCCAAAGCTGCAATAGTACAAATCCAATAAACTATTTTTTTGTATTCACCACTAACTGCACTACCATTATTCATATGCATATGTCCTGCTGCCATTGCTTATCATCCATAGAAAGGTTATGTAAAAAAATCCAGACTAATTCTAAGTGAATCTGAGGTAAGTTGTCTATATGCAGCGCACATATCTCATAACAATGATAATGATTTGATGGGTAAAATTTGAACTATGAGATTTTAATCATCAGTGTAGCAGTGAGTTAGCAATAAAAAAGGCCTCTGTTGTAAAAATACAAAGAGGCTAAATTATTTTTGGAAGTTGATTTACTCAGGGCGCATATGTGGGAAAAATATCACATCACGGATTGATGCCGAATCAGTCAGTAGCATTACCAAGCGATCAATACCAATTCCAAGTCCGCCAGTTGGTGGCATTGCATATTCCAGCGCACGAATATAATCTGAATCATAATGCATTGCTTCTTCATCACCAGCATCTTTTTGCTCAACTTGTTGTTTAAAACGTGCAGCCTGATCTTCTGGATCGTTCAACTCTGAGTAGCCATTGGCTAATTCACGACCAACCACAAATAATTCAAAACGCTCAGTAATCCCAGGATTAGTGTCAGATTGACGTGCTAATGGCGAAGTTTCAATTGGATGATCCATGATGAAAGTTGGATTCCAAAGTAGGTGCTCAGTATTCTCTTCGAATAGCAATAATTGTAGTACTGCCAACGAGTCCGTTTGCGGAGCTTTACGGGTTAATTTTTTAATCTCATCAATTAAGAATTTAACATCATTAACTTGTTCACTCGTAATTTGTGGGTTATATTTTAGGATTGCCTCAACGATGGTTAGGCGATCAAATGGCTGTTCCAAATCAACAGTTTTACCTTGGTAATCAAATACCAATTTACCCACCGATACCATTGCAGTTTCACGCACGATTTGCTCAGTAATTTCCATCATGCGTTTATAATCTGCATAGCTTTCATATAATTCAATCATAGTGAATTCTGGATTGTGACGCGCGGATAAGCCTTCATTCCGGAAATTGCGATTAATTTCAAACACCCGATTCATACCACCAACGATAAGACGTTTTAGGTAAAGCTCGGGAGCAACTCGTAAAAATAACGCCATATCCAAAGCATTATGATGAGTTACGAATGGTTTAGCAGTTGCACCACCTGGAATTGGGT
>SSGY01000078.1 GCA_008017145.1 Neisseriales bacterium | reverse complement strand
TATTAACATCTACCGAAAGTACGCTTGAAGCAGTTACTGCTTTAGAAACAGACGCAACAGCACCTTGGCTAGTTGCAACATTAAAGCTACCAGGATGAGATGCTGGTGTGGCAGCAATATCTGCCATTAGGGTACAACTGGCTTTAGGAGCGATTATCTGACATGAAGCAGCACTTGCTGATTCAAAAGTTATTGTAGCTCCAGTGGTATTACTCGCACTATCAATTGCATAGTTTAGATTATTAATCGTTGTGCCATCGTTATTAGTCACGACAATTGGTACGCTTATAGCAACTCCAGCTGGTAAAGAGCTTGGTGCTACTAGACTAAGTTTTGCCAGATTACCAGTATTACCGCCGCCATTGCTTGGATTTGTACTGGTACTACCACTGCCACTGCACCCCACTAGCGTAATAGCGAGAAGTGGCACTAGCCATGTTGTAAGTTTACCATGTTGCATTACACATCATCCTTAGAAATTAATAAAAAAAGCATTCATTAAAAATGCTTTCCAACTATAAATATGAACTATAGTATATTTTATTATAATCTAAGGTTTATGCACAATCGCCAAAAATGGCGATTGACATGCTTAATTTTATATGCTAAGACTAATCTGCAACATTACTCCTACTATTTATTTTTTCGCTGTAGTTATTATTGACTCAGCTTGATTTTGATCAATCATTCTGCTTAATGCATCTGCAGGAACTAGCCCCGAAACAATTCTACCATTGGGCAATACTATTGTTGGCGTACCAGTTACCTGAACTAAATTAGTACCAATTTCTTGCATTTGGGTTAACTTCTTACCATTATCACAAGTAGCATTTTTACCAAGTCCTTGCCCATGTGCCATAAATCCTACCATTGCACTCTCTGGATTTTCTGCACACAAAATTTTCTTAGAGTCAGTCGCTGCATTAGGATGAATTGCTAATGGAAACAGGAAGTAATAAATTGTTACATCTTTTAGCTTACTAGTTGTTTCAGCCTCAAGACGCTTGCAGAAAGGACAATCAGGATCCGTAAAAATCGCAATTTTATTAGTCCCATTACCTTTAACCCGCGTAATAGCTATATCAGTTGGCAGTTTTTTCCAGTCAATTTGATTTAAGTCATTTGATCGTTGCTCAGTCAAGCTAGTTTTAGTAGTTAAATCAAGGAGATTACCAATGAGTGCGTAATTCCCGCTAGCATCAACATAAAAAACCTTACGTCCTGAATCAATTTCATAAATACCAGGAAGCGGCGTTGATTCAATTTTATCTATCGCTAAGTCTGGTAGATTAGCTTTCAAATTTTTAGTAATCGTAGCAGCTGTTGAATCACTTACCGATGCGGCTGTTGCAACAGCACAGCTTAAACTTAAACAAGCAATTAGACTTGCTTGGACTAATTTTTTCATATCTTTAACCTTCCAAATAAAAACAGGCTTGTAAAAATTAACAAGCCTGTCATAAATCAACAATCACTATTTAGCAGCTGATGCCTCAGGAGCAGAAGCTGCTGGAGCTGGTGCTGCAGAAACAGGAGCAGATGCAGCCGGAGCTTTACCAGAAATTTCATCTAATTTAGCATTTAGTTGATCTGCTGGTAGCATACCTGGCAAAATCTGACCATTTTCTAAAACTATAGTTGGAGTACCATCAACTTGAACAACATCAGTACCAAGCTTCATTACTTTATCAAGTGCTGAAGTATCACATGAAGTATTAGCTGGTAATGGAGTATCTTTTTGCATCCAAGCTGCCCATGTTGCTACACGGTCTTTACTACACCAAATTTTCTTAGAGTCAGATGCTGCATTCGGATGAATAGGCAACGGGAACAAGAAGCTATAAACTGTTACATTATTTAACTGAGGAACAACTTGTTTTTCAAACATTTTGCAATAAGGACAATCTGGATCAGTAAATACCGCAATTTTACGGCTACCATCACCAATAACTTGTTTAATTGCTAAATCAAGAGGTAATTTGCTAAAATCAACTTTAGCCAAATCTTGCATACGTTGTTCAGTAATGCTTTGTTTGGTTGCTAAGTCAACGATATTACCAAATACTGCTAATTTACCATCTGTTGACACGTAAAATATTTTACGACCAACAACAACTTCATATAGCCCACTAATTTTAGTTGGATTAACTTGATCCACTTTAGTTAATCCTGGAACTTGTTTAACTAAATCTGCTTTAATTTGATCAGGAGTAACATTTGCACCTGATGCAGAATTAGACGTATTATTACAAGCAACCAGTGCCACGCTTACCATTAAGCCAAGGAGTAATTTTTTCATAAGGTCTTTCATTTCAAAAATATAAATAATCGCAGTGTTGTATTATAGCAGCATCACCAAAAATTTTCTAATAATTTATCGCGGAATTAATCATCAGCTTTTTAAGTGGCGCTATTTGATTTGCTAAATTAAGTCCAAGATTACGCAATTTATCAACTACTGGCAAGCGATTATGGAATAAACGGTGCAACATATGACAGGTCATTTGCATTTTCCTAACCTCTGCCAGACGGTTATAATTATAGCGAGCGAGTTCAGCGGGGTTTAAATTCTCAACCCCAGATGCCAATAATTGAGCTAATTCCCAAGCATCACCAAAGCCCAAATTAACTCCTTGCCCTGCCAAAGGATGAATCGTATGTGCTGCATCACCAATTAGGATAACTCTTCCCGCATAAAATTTTTTAATCAAATTTAATTTAAGCGGAAAGGCTTGCGCTGGAGTAATTAACTCTAATTTACCCAAACTATACTGTCCAGCTTCTGCAACCATGGAGCATAACTCATCTGCTGTTAGTTTTAATAAAGCATCAGGCTCATTACTTGACCAGACAATTGAAATCTGCTGATTTGGCAGCGGTAGGTATGCCAAAATACCTTCGCCCAAAAACCACTGGCGCGCAATATTGTGATGATCATGCTCACAACGAAAATTAGCAACTACACCAGATTGATAATAAGGAATTTCCTCTAAATCAAATCCAACCTGCTGGCGAACAAAAGAATTTGCACCATCCGCTGCTACCAGCCATCTAGCTTCCAGCTTACTACCATCTGTTTCATAAAGTGAAACTAGTTCTGCTTCATTCTCAATTTTAGCTAAACTAGTAAATTTAAACTCAACATTATTATAATTGCTTAATTCACGATAAACCGCTTGATGCAAATTACGGTATTCGACAATCTTCGCCAAATAGTTACCACGACAATCATGCTGATCAAATTCAATTTTACCACCATGATTACCGCGAACATCCATCGCTTCAATCGTTCCTACCCTTTTTTCATCTAAACCAGAAGTCATACTTTGTAAATGCTGATAGTTTTTAGGCGATAGTGCATAGATTTTATTATCAAAACCATCTTGATTATGACTAAAATCTGGCTGATTTCGTTCAATTAGAATTATTCTGAGCTTCGGGTTTTGGCGCGTTAGATCAAGCGCAAAAGCAGCACCAACCAAACCGCCACCAACTACAGTAATATCATACATAATAGATTTAGACTCCAAAAATCAAGCTCCGCGCAACAAAATTTTGCACTGGAGGCATGTTACTTAAGGCGATTATTCCAGCACCACGCAAATGCCCAACTATTTTACTCTTAGACTCAAGTTTAGTTGCCAGAAAATGGGTAAAATTGATTACTGCCGCGGCATCTTTATCGCGAAGTTTATCAAAAACTGCCACATCAGTAATTTCAATCTTGTTATTTTTTGCCAAAATCCCACTTAAAACCTGAACATCACGCAGTCCAAGATTCAAGCCTTGCGCGGAGACTGGATGCACTATTTGTGCCGAGTTCCCGATCAGGATCATACGTCTAAATACACGTTTTTTAGTTTGAGTTAGTTTAAGTGGAAAGCAGACAGGTTTAGACAAAAGCTTTGCTCCACCTAAACGATTGGTAAATTCGCGATTCAACAGCTCAATCAGACTTGATTCATCATTCTGCAATTGTTGCGCTTGTTCTGTGGGCAATGACCATACCATGACAAAATTGTCATTAAACGAGAGCAACACTAAGGGTCCGCTTCCAGCAAATCGTTCGTAAGCTCTACCTTCATTTGGCTTCGCCGTTTTAATTTCAGCTACTAATGCCATTTGCTGATAGTCATGTTTTATTTTTTTGGGATAATCATTCAGAAGCTTACCACCTTCTGCCATGATTAATAGATCTGCAGTAATAATTTGCTCAGATACGCCATCTGCTTTGCGGTAACAAATAGTAGCATATTCTGTACCATCATCTACACTTGTAACTTCTGCATGAATAAGACGAATATGTTTATTTTGACTAACTTGAGCCAGAGCAGCTTGACAGACATCGCTATAACGAACAGTATAACCTAAATGTTCTAAATCAACTGACTCAGCGGCAATCTGGCTAATTCCCAAGCCATGATGAGAAATTTCAACGCAATCTATTGCGGTAACTTGATCATGTGGCCAAGCATCTAATTTAGCCAAGAACTGTTGGGAGGAAATGGCAAGAGCCAGAACCCGCCCATCTGAACGTTTATCTAGCCCTTGATCAATAACTGTGATATTTTTACCTTGCTTAGCAAGTTCCAAAGCCAATGATAGTCCAACCGGACCACCACCGACAATGATAATTGGACAGTGTATCATTAGTATTTACTCATATCACACTTTATAGTCAACCACTGCCACAGAGTTAAAACCATCTGCCAGCAAAGGCAAAACATCTTTATTTGCAACTTCAGTATGTTGTTTATGTGTTAAATAAACATCACGATCTGCTTCATTGGCAAAATCCATAATGAATGCATAATTAAAGCCATTGCTCTGATCTTCGGGACTAATATTTTTACCAAAACTGAAGCTCTTAATTTGAGGAATTTCTTTTTGACGCAAACTACCTAACTTTTCAAGAGCATTATTAATTTTTTCTTCAGAAACATTAGCTGCAAAAGATAATAGTACTACATGTTTAATCATATCAACCTCTACAAAGATTATAATAAATAAAAAAAGCCCACGACTATACGGCGGGGCTTAATGATAATTAGTATTGAACCTGCATTTTCATAATGTCTTCATAGCTCATAGCAGTTTCTTTAGCTTGTGCCTTAGCATAAATGCTATCAGTAACTTTTTGTTCCATTGCCATTGCTTTTGCATTATTTACACGTTGCTCATCTTGGAAATACCAAGCAAGATAATCAGTCGGATCTTCATACATTGAAGCCATATCTTCAACTACTTTTTTAACTTCATCATCAGAAGCTGTAATTGAATTTTCTTTGATAAATTCTTGCACTAACAAACGTAATGTCACCATGTTTTTAGCATCTTTTTCAAACATCTCATGAGTAAGATTAATTTGATCTGCTTTGTAACCTTGTTTCTTCATGTTTTCTTCAGCATTTTTCATCATGTTATGAATTTCATCATGAACCAATGCACCAGGAACTTCTAATGGAGATACTTCAGATAAAGCTTGCAATGCATTATCACGTGCTTTAATTTTTAAGCGACGATCAACTTCACGTTGTAGATTTTCTTTAATTTCAGTACGTAAGCTAGCTTCGGTACCATCTTCAACACCTAGAGTTTTGACAAATTCAGAAGTTAACTCAGGTAATTCTTGTTTAGCAACTTCTTTAACTGTGATAGTAAAAACTGCTGTTTTACCTTTTAAGTTTTCTGCATGATAACTCTCAGGGAAATTAACATTTACATCTTTGCTTTCGCCAGCTTTCATACCTTGTACACCAGTTTCAAAATCAGGCAACATCCAGCCTTGACCTAAAACAAATGGATAATCTTCGGCTTTACCACCATCAAATTCAACGCCATCAACCTTACCTAAAAAGTCAATTGTTACTTTGTCGCCATTTTCAGCAGCAGCGCCTTCTGATACAACATGAGTTGCACGTTGTTTGCGTAAAATATCAATTGTCGTCTCAACGTCTTTATCAGATAAGACACATATTGGTCTTTCAACTTCTTTACTCGCTAAATCGCCAAGTTTAACTTCTGGCATAACTTCAAACGAAGCAGCAAAAATGAACTCTTCACCTTCACTAGAAGTCAAGTCAAATTTAGGATAACCCACTATGTTTAACTTGTGCTCTACTAATTGATCAACAAACTTTTTGTTTAATTGTTCATTCAATGCATCTTCATAAGCTTTACCACCGTACATTTGTTCAACGATGTGTTTCGGTGCTTTACCTGGGCGAAAACCCTGAACTTTAGCTTGACGGGCATATTTTTTTAACTGCTCGGCAACTTGAGAGTTAACGACTTCTTTGCTTACATTAAAATTTACTTTGCGTTCCAAAGCACTTACTACTTCAACAGCCATCCTAAGACTTCCTTAAAAATTAACATATGATAATCAAAGATTATATCACAGCTTAATCAATTATGTTTAAGCTTATCCACATATCGAGTACGATTAAAAGCATCATTTTAAGTCAATTTAAACAATGCCTGCTATTCATCAACCTCTTGTTTTACATAAAACACTTTGAGAGTTTTACCCCCTCCACAACACCCTTTATTGATGCATGTTATAATTACATACTCACATTTTTTGAAAATAATACGCGCAAACATGAACAATATGAATAAATTATCCGATTACTTTAAGCTATTACAAACTAAGTTCAATTTAATTATTAATGCTGATAACACCCTAATTTATATAGCATCAATCGCTATAATCTCAATTTTGGCGTTGTTGATAACAAAAATTATTCATAATCGATTGAAGCGAGCTACCGTTGCTCAAAATATAATTAGATCAACAACATTCCCTTTTCTGGTTACACTGGGATTAGTTATTCTGAATTTAATCGACATGATTCTTAATGAGCCTAAAAGCCTTCTAATTATATTTTTCTTAAAATTATTCAGCTTTGCAATAGTAATAAACCTCGCTAATCTATTAGTTAATTACGTATTTGCCAAACGTCATTATACAGCTTTGTTAAGCAAATTTATTAAGATATTGTTATGGATAACGGCACTGATTATGATAACAGATGCTAATGATGACATAATCTACCTACTGGACAATATTACCATTCACTTCGGGAAGAGTGCTCAGCTATCAATCTGGGATATGCTCCATGCACTAGTTACACTCATTATCATTGTTATTGTGGCAAGATTGCTTAATAGCTATAGCGAACGCAAAATAAATCATATTCAACAAATGGATACTAATATTCGCCAAATCATGATTCGGGTTAGTAAGATTGTTATTTTTATCTTAGCCGCAATGATTACACTGCCAATTATAGGGATAGATATAACAGCATTATCAGTTTTTGGTGGCGCATTAGGTGTCGGTCTTGGTTTTGGTTTACAAAAAATTGCCAGTAATTTTCTGAGTGGTTTTATCATCTTGCTGGATCGATCAATTAAAGTTGGTGACCGTCTTATTTTAGACAACAATGGTGGTTTAGTTACTAAGATTACTACACGTTACGTTGTTCTGGAACGTTTTGATGGTACCGAAGTTTTAATTCCAAATGAAACATTTATCACTAACAGTATTCAAAATCAGTCTTACTCCAGCAAACGTATACGCTCAGAAATATTACTGACAATCAGTGATAAGATTAATATTAATCAAGCACTAGAATTGATTAAGCAGGCAATTCAAAGTGCACCAAATACAATTTCTGACAAAGCAGCCGTAATGATTACCAAGCTCGTTGATAATGGCTTAGAAGTAAAGGGATATTATTGGGTAGAGCAGCCTAGCTATGTCGTTGAGGCAGGAAACTATATTTACATGCAAATTGTGAAGTTATTTAAGGAAAATTCAATCGCAACCCCACAAACCACACAGCGGGTCGAAGTTGTAAATCATGACTAGTAGTTCAGTACTCCCCTCAATTCGCAGTGAGTTTCGTGCCAACATTTATGCTCAATCATGCGCATTCATTATAAATGTTGGCTTATTTGCAAGTACAGGTAATTATATTTTTATTTGGATTGAATTTGCCGTATTAGCATTTATTGGCATGTACAACGCTAAAAGCCCCAGCTTCTTTGATCGAAATATTTTAAATCATTTTATAAGCGTAATGATCTTTTATCTGATCTCAATGTTAATTGAAGGTAGTCATCTACTCTATATTTGCTTAATTTTTTTCTTTACTTATGCGTTTTTTATTCTCAAAGATAATGGCTATCATAAAAGTGCAAATTTATGGATGTACCTTCAGGCATTGTTAATTGGCACGACCTTTACCAATTATCCATTTTACCTAAAGATTATAGCAACTGCAATTGCTTATATTGAGGCTCAAGTAATCTTAAACTTAGCGCTTAGACTCTTAAATACAACAGCACAACATCAAGCCGAAATGCGTTATCATAGAGTCTTGAAAATACCATTTAAGACATGGTTTAATATTAAACGCCCTGAAGTACGCTTAGCAATCCGAGGATCAATTACTGCTGCATTACTCTATGCACTATGCTCAAAATTCAATGACATCAAGCCAAACTGGGCTGTAGTTAGCGCAATTGCTTGCCTGCAACGTAATGATTTTGATGCTAGTTTACGTGCAATTAGAGGTATTGCTATCGGATCAATCACCGCATGGCCATTAGCATCATTGCTAGTTTATGGATTAAATGGGCATCAAGATATAAGCGCAATACTAATTTGGATATTTTTACTGATTAGCCTGATTTGTAGTTTTGAAATCAGTATTAAACCACGTCTACATCTACAGGTTATTAACAGCGGATTAATGATATTAGCCGTTACCTGTGTGTCAACAGCATTGGAAAATGGTAGTAGTTATATTTATCTAAGCCTGAAAGTAATGAATTCTCTATCAGGCGTCGGTGTTGCATTTTTAGTTTTGTTGCTCTGGAATAAAATAAACAATGTTGGACAAAAACGACTTCAATAAAAATCAATTATTTTTGTACCATAATGAGCGATTTTTTTTTAATTCGCTCTTGCATGATTACACTTACATGCTGCCAATCGATATCGGTTACTGCAAACACCAGGGAATCACGGACACGTCCACTATAAGTTATTGCATGGCGACGTAATGTTCCTTCGTAAACAAAACCTAATTTTAACATTGCAGTTTTTGATTTTACATTTAAAGCATCAGTCTTCCACTGAATACGATTAAACTCTAAGGTATTTAATAAATAATTAATTAGCAGAAATTTAGCAAGAGCATTATACTGTGTGCCCTGATATGCGCGCGCCAGCCAGCTTGAGCCCATTTCAATGCGCTTATGACGAAAACTAATATCGTATAAAGAACTGGTTCCAATAATATGTTGGGTTTGATTATCAATAATTACCAACATTACCAGATTTCCTCTTTCGTAATCTGCCATTTTTTCTTGCACAAATTCAAGACAATTTTGATAAGCTGAAAAAAACCAAGTAAAAAACTCTTGTTCAAAAATTGCTTCAAGACTCGCAAAATCACTCTCACGATAGCGCCGAATAGTTATCAGCTCATGCTTTATTTCTAAACTTGATAAATCATAAAACTTAGCCATTTTTGCACTCCAAATCTCGTAAAACTAACTTTAACGTTATATAACCAACTAAAGATGAAAAAATATACATTACCACTATAGCTAATGCTGCTCCATTCATGGAATATTTTAACACCAGATAATAAGTAGTGATAATATTTACGAGTAAAATAATAAAGGTTAAATAAAAACTTAATTTTGCTTTGCCTAATGCCGCTAAAATATTACCATTAACCGTCCTAAAGGTAGCAATAATCCAATAACCAAAGCTAATGATCTGAAATGGTAGGATACTATCTTGATAACTACTACCAAAAATAGTCAAAATCAATGGTTTTGCTGCAATAATCAAAATCAAACTAACCAACGCACTAAAAATAAACATCCGTTGGCTTACAAACCGCGATAACTGACGAATTTTAGCTGGATCATGAGCATTTTTGGCAAATTCAGGGTAGTAATAGTTTATTGCAATATTGGGAATAAAATTAATGGCAAAAGGAATCATCGTTGCTACTCGATAACTTGCCAAAATTTGCGGATCTTTGACTACATAACTAATAATCACAGTATCAAGGACAAAAAGTAATCCAGAAAAAGCGTTAGACAAGGTAGTAAAAAATGAATAACTGATAAATTGACGAATTTG
>SSGY01000086.1 GCA_008017145.1 Neisseriales bacterium | reverse complement strand
CTTTTTGAGTCTGAATCTCTCTGCAGAGATTCTAAGTGGCTTGCGCCACTTTCGCTAGACGTCGATTAAAGTATATCTCTATACTTAATCTATTAATTTCTCAATATTCGGTTTCCCGTTCGACTTCTAACTATCTGTGTCTAATCTTATCTCTAAGACCAAACTTTTTTCGTATTTCTTCAATACACTGATAGCTAGATGCCTCACATTTATTGATTGTTTTTCTTGTTAAAGATCTGTTCTAATTCCGTTTTTCGGATGCCGTCTCTTCGCGGCAGAACGGTATTATCACACAATCAAGCGATAACAGTCAAATCTTTTTGTTGGCAACTACAGAGTTTTTCGCAATATTCGCGCAAAATATTACATCGTTTCAATGAGATAGTGCCAACAAAATAATTTATAAAAAGATTTGCTTAGCTACTACATTATAAAACCAGCACTTAGATTACATCCGCTCAACTACTGGAATACCTAGTAAATCAAGGCTTAGTTTTAAGGTTTCACCAGCTAATGCTGCCAGAGCCAATCTATTCTGTTTAACTTCATCACTTACATCAGAACGTAAAATTGGACATGATTCATAAAACTTCATAAACAGTCCTGCGAGCTCATAGATATATCCACAGAGATAATGCGGATAGTTTTCCTTAGCCGTTTGAAGTAACCTCTCAGCAAATTTAGCAATATGTACCGCTAAACGATGCTCATCGAACTCATTAATAACAATTGTAGCACCAAGATAGTCCTGACGCTTTAAGCCAGCTTTATTAAAAATACTGTTAATTCGCGTATATGCATATAATAGATATGGTGCGGTATTACCATCAAACGCCAACATCTTATCAAAACTAAAGATATAATCACTTAGGCGGTTTTTAGACAAGTCAGCATATTTCATTGAAGCAACACCTAGAGTTTTAGCTAATGCGGTAACCTCTTCGTTGCTCCACTCAGGATTACGTTCACGAATCATAACTCCAGCACGCTCAATTGCCTCATTAATCAAGTCAATTAGTTTCACCGTACCACCAGAGCGAGTTTTAAATGGTTTACCATCTTCGCCCATCATCGTACCGAAGGCTGAATGTTCCATTTTAGTTTCAATGGGCGCAATTCCAGCTTTTTTACTAACTACGAATAATTGTTTTAAATGTAATGACTGACGTGCATCAATTACATAAACCAGACGATCAGCGCCTAAATTATTTACTCGATCATAGACTGCGGCAATATCAGTAGTTGCATATAAATAACCACCATCTTTTTTCTGAATAATAAATGGAGTTTCATCTTTGCTACCAAGTTCTTCAGGTGTAAGAAAGACACATTTAGCACCCTCACTATCAATTGCAATCCCTGAATCCATTAGGCGAGATACCATTGGTGCGAGTAAATCATTGTAAGAGCTTTCCCCTACCGCATCCGCACGAGTTAGTTTTGTACCCAAACGATCACAAACTTCCTGACAGTGTCCCAATGAGGTTTCAACAAATTGTTGCCACAGTGCCAACACTTGCTCATCACCAGATTGCAAACGCACTACAAACTCGCGAGCACGATTCGCAAAATCAGGATCTTCATCAAAACGAACTTTTGATTTACGGTAAAACTCTTCCAAATCATGTAGCTCAATTGAGGCATTATCCTGTTGGTTCAATTCAAATAGATATGCGGTTAGCATACCAAACTGAGTACCCCAATCACCCACATGATTACGACGAATTACTTTATTACCTAAAAATTCATAAATACGAACCAGCGCATCACCAATAACGGTGCTACGTAAATGACCAACGTGCATTTCTTTAGCTAAATTAGGCGCAGAATAATCAACAACTATGATATGTTTATAATCATCACTAACCTTTAATACGTTATCTGCCAATAAACTAGACAAATATTGATTATTTAGCGTAATATTAATAAACCCTGGACCAGCAATCTCCAACTTATCAGCAATACCGCCAAGATTAACGCTATCAATAATCTTTTGAGCTAATTCCCGCGGATTCATTTTAAGTGTTTTAGCCGCAGCCATCGCACCATTAACCTGATAATCACCAAATTCTGGCTTACTTGATTCCTGTAATACAATTGGAACACTCGCATTAATCCCCAAAGAATTAAATGCGGTTCTGAATTTCTGTTCTAGTTGCTGATATAATATTATTTGCATATTATTGTTATTACCTAAAATTGTTTTATTTTGTTTTTCTACTAATAAGTACTGTTATCAATTTGAACTAGGAATCAATCTTGCTAAAAGCGCTTTTTCCATACCCTGCATGTTCGGAATTTTGACAAAGATACCGCTACCTTGCGCAACTTCGACAGCTTCATCTTTTTTGTTCTTCATTATGCTAACTTCAATCTCACGCATACCACTTGGATGAAGAATTTCAAGCTTATCGCCTAAACTGAATTTATTTTTAACCTCAATTAACGCCCAACCATCATTGTCGACTTCTAAAACCTCACCCACATATTGGCTAGCACGAGATTTGGAATGACTATCAATATAGTTCTGATAATCTTCGGCATGATGACGTTGTAAAAAGCCATCCGTATAACCACGATTCGCTAAACCTTCTAAATTTGCCAACAAACTTGGATCAAATGGTTTACCAGCAACGGCTGCATCAATTGCCTGACGGTATGCCTGAGCAACTCGCGCGACATAATAAATTGATTTGGTTCGCCCTTCAACTTTTAGCGAATCAACCCCGATTTTAACTAAACGCTCAACATGTTGAATTGCACGTAAATCCTTAGAATTCATAATGTAAGTACCATGCTCATCTTCAATAATTGGCATATAATCCCCAGGGCGAGTAGTATCTTCAATCAAATAAGTCTTATTTGCTAACGGATGACGACTAACGCCTCCAGCAGCTGAAAAAGCTTGATTGGCATTCTCGAGTTCTTGATTGTAATTAAATCCGTCTAATAACTGGACATCGCCAGCATCATCAGGCTTAGTATCATGAACTTTGTATTCCCAACGGCAAGCATTAGTACAGGTTCCCTGATTAGGATCACGGCGATTAAAATAACCAGATAGCAAACAACGTCCCGAATAGGCAATACATAAAGCTCCATGCACAAAAACTTCAATCTCCATATCCGGGCATTCTTGGCGAATTTCTTCAATTTCGTCCAGTGATAGTTCTCGCGATAAAATAACCCGCGACAGACCTTGGCGTTGCCAAAATTTTACGCCCGCATAATTAACCGTGTTAGCCTGCACTGATAAATGAATTTCGGTTTCTGGCCAGCGATCTTTAACCATCATGATTAAGCCAGGGTCAGCCATAATCAAGGCATCTGGCTTCATTGCCATCAACGGTTCCATATCTTTCAGATAGGTTTTAACTTTACCATTATGTGGCAAAATATTGCTGGCAATAAATAATTTTTTACCACGACGACGCGCTTCTTCAATACCTAGCTGCAACTGTTCTAATTTAAACTCATTATTCCGCGCACGCAAGCTGTAGCGTGGTTGTCCAGCATAAACTGCATCAGCACCAAAATCAAATGCATATTGCAAATGTTCAAAAGTACCCGCAGGTAGTAATAATTCAGGTTTTTTTAACATTCTTTGCGTCCCCGTTATTTCTTTCTTTTATTAAAAATCATACCACCACGATTAATTCCTTTACGCAGCGCTTTTTGTTCTTCTTCAGGAAGATTGATTATCTCCATACATTCCTGAGAGCAACAACCATTAAATTCATTTTTACATTCTTCACATTGAATAAATAATAAATGACAACCTTCATTTGCGCAATTAGTGTGCGTATCCGCAGCCTTACCGCACTGATGGCAATGTGCGATAATTTCATCACCAATTTGTTCTGCCAAACGCCCATCAAAGACGAAATTTTTACCACGGAATTTATTGGCCAAGCCTTGTTGTTTAACATCATTAGCATACTTAATAATCCCGCCTTCCAGATGGTAAACATTTTCAAAACCATTATGCAGCATCCAAGCACTAGCTTTTTCACAACGAATACCACCTGTGCAATACATGATGATATTTTTGTCTTTTTGTTTTTTTAGCATTTCTACTGCCATCGGCAATTGCTCGCGGAAAGTTTCGCTAGGAACTTCCACTGCATCTGAAAAATGTCCAACCTCATATTCATAGTGATTACGCATATCAACGACTAAGACATCTGGGTTTTCAGTCATTTGATTAAATTCTTCAGCCGTAAGATATTTACCACGACGCTCCATTGAAAACTCAGGATCGTTAATCCCATCAGCCACAATTTTCTCACGTACTTTAATCTTCAATATCCAAAATGATTTACCATCATCATCCGCAGCTATATTTAGGCGAATCCCGTCTAATCCGTTAATCGAATAAAGATAATCGCGAAAAGTAGCAACATTATGTTCAGGAACACTAATTTGCGCATTAATTCCTTCATGTGCCAAATATACTCGTCCAAGCACTCCAAGTTTATTGAAGTTTAGATATAGCTCATCACGAAACATAATTGGATCATCAATGACAAAATATTGGTAAAAAGAGATTGTTGTACGCTCAAAAGTCTCCGCGGCTAATTTTGCCTGTGCTTCCTCGTTAGACAAACGATTGTATAAGCGCTTTTCTTGAGTTGTTTTGCTTAGTTTAGGCAATGGCGTTTTTGCTTGATTTGATTTATCCTGATTTTGATTCTGCATAATGATAAGATAGTTCCAATGTATTGTAAGTTTAATATAGCATTATTATAGCATTTATCATTAGAAAGAATAAAAAGCCAGATCAGACTATTTATAGATGTGACACTAGTTGAATATGTAAAATCGCGCCACATAAAACCTACAACAATATTTATTTCAACATATTTTCAATTACAATTCAGCATGTTATAAAACAAGCTATTGACAAACAATGTAGAAATTTGCTACAATCTTGGGTTACAATTTACTTTATTAAAAAGGATCTAGCTTAGATGATACAACTGTACTCAGACTCAAGATGCCCGTTTTCACACCGTGTGCGGATTATTCTAAATGAAAAAGACATGGATTTTAAAATCATAGATGTGAATGTTAACTCAAGACAGGATTTAAT
>SSGY01000041.1 GCA_008017145.1 Neisseriales bacterium | reverse complement strand
TGTATTGGTTAGTGCCTGTAGTTCAGGTGCTACAAGTCAAGCAGCTAGTAATCAAGCGAATTACCTGACTTTCTCAAAAACAGGTGTAATACCAGTGTTTTATGATAAAACAAATGACATTAAGATTCTAGTTAGTAATACTACCAGTTCAGATATTCATAACCTTGAGTTTGATAATATGCCAGGTAGTCCAGTTACAATAACCGGCTGTAAGACAATTAAAGCACATGCTGATTGTACATTAACCGCACATGTGGATTTACAAAGATCTGCAAACCCTAGCCTATCATATACGGCACATGCAAATCTTGCCCTAGGTGATACTCCGGCTAGTACTGAGCAATTACTTGAGTTTCAGGGAGTTACTGATGGGACACAGCCTGGAGTTTATCTAGCGAATACTTTCATTGATAATAATAGCAAATCGACAACTTACCTTTATGCTACAGGTAATCATGATGCCTCTTATGATTTAAACAATACTGCTTTTGTTGGTCATGAAAGTGCAATTATCAATCATAAAGAACTTACCAAGATCAAGGCGGGCGAGATAATTCCAGTTTATATTGATGGAACCAAATTAACTCCAGGTAATGTTAGATTCCTGAGTAATATAATCAATAGTGCATCTAAACAAATCACGCGTTTAGACCAACTATTAAACGTAACTGCACCAAGTAAAAATAAAACAGTTGTGGTTAGCTTTACTACAGGGGCTTCAGTGATAAATATTGCTGGAACAATCGCCGCCAATATTACCCATACTATAGCAAATAGCGGTAATGTACCAGTAACGATTAGCCGTGGAGACATTGAGTCAGCATTATCGTTTGGTATTGAATCGGGAACTGGTCTTGATTATGGAACGTGTTTTAAAAACGAACCAAATAATATCCTAGAATCAGGTAGTCGCTGTACAGTAAATGTAACACTGAAGAGTTCATCACAGAATGCAGGAGCGGCAACATTTAAGGTTCTTGCAAACTACAAAGAAAGTGGAGTGACTACTCAGAGTGTGACTCTTACGCAGTATGTTGGCTGGCAGCGTACGATTACTAATGGTAAAGTAGTTTTAAGTAGCCCAATCCAGACTGTAAATATCGGTGTTGAGACATCGGCAACAACTACGATTAAGATAGACAACTTATCTAATCAAAGTGTTAGTATCCAAAACTTAGCAGTAAGTACATCTATCCCAGCTAATACCACGCTAAACTGGAGCAGTTGCCAGATAATTGCAGCTAACTCTTCATGTCAGGCAACTTTGACTATACGCGGTAACGGTATTAATTACGGCGTTAGTTCGATAAATGCGGTAGCTACGGTTAATAATGGTAGTACTACCTATAACTCAGTTTTACGTCCGATCACGGGTAATTTAACTGATGATAAAAAAACCTTGACTTCATTTGCTGTCTATGGCGGAAGTTCGACTATAGATAATACAGCAAATACGATTACGCTTAATCTACCTTATGGTACATGGCTAACAGATCCAGCAGGACATGCCGCCACCTTTAGTTTAACAGGTAATAAAGTACTTATAAATGGAGTAGAACAGATCAGTGGCGTCACTAAAAATGACTATCTGGCACGTTATGGCAATCCATCAACTGGTTATACCAAGCCATTTACAATTTCGGTAGTGGCTAAAGATGGCAGTAAAAGAGACTATACGCTAATCGCTAATCCAGACATAGTCCAGTTCAGAGGTAGTACATTTTACTTACGAACTACTGCAGATACAACAAATGTAAAATTTTATCAATCAAAAGACTGTAAAATAGCCATAGACCCAGCTACACAGCGACTTACAACTTATTTGCCAAATGGCTCAAAGTTTTTACAAGTTAACACAATATCAGCATTCTATGTAATGTTCCAAGATGATTATAACCTTGTAGGTTATGGAGATGGTGTTGGTAGTAGTAATCCAACATTCGCAACAATGGGGCAATGGGGAGCTGGTATTGAATTTGTTCTTTATGGTTGTGATTTCTTCTTACAGGATAATGGACGTAGTGATCTTATGGCACTTTTTAGTGATGGTTACTATCGCGGAGTGGTTTGCGATTCATGGGGTGATAGAAAATGCACTCCAATAACTAAGTTACAATAAACTTCTCCAAACGTAACATAAGGTGCACGTGCTGGTGCAATATTAAAATTAACCTTGCTTCTGGACACTAATGAAAATCTGATATTAAATACTTCATCCAGATAACTTTAATAACAAAAATCTAACCTTTTGGCTAGTGTCAGTTCATCCCTGATACTAGCTATTTTTTCAAATAACAGGTTTGTAAAGTTAGGGATAAAATGCATTACAATGACAAGATAACAACAGACTAAATCCTCAAAATCTACAGGCAGTAATAAAATAAGCCACTTACCGTCTGTAGATCTTTTTCCTTCTAGCTATCTACTTTTCTCCACACATTAGGAGCTTAGTCTAAAGCAATGATAAAGAAAATCAATAACAATATCTTCTTCTGAAGATGTTTTTTTATTTGTCACGATATGAAAATTTAATTCATAAAATGACCAATTAGGGAGAATAGGTATGACAGTACCATTTTTCAGCTCAGTATTAACAATTGACTTAAAAGTACAAAATAAATAGTCAAGGCTATTACCTATTCTATATTGCTGAATCCCACTGTTTATATTCAGAAAATTATGCCTTAAATCTAAAATATGTTCTTTTTTTGAATCAAGATGAGATACCTTAACGAACTCCATCGGCTGAAATTTATCATCTACCATACCAATGATTTTATGATCTTTTAGCTCGTCAATTTCCTGAGGTGTGCCATTTTTAATCGCATAATCAGCAGAACAAAATAACTGCATATATTCAGTTTTGACAAAGCGATTTAGCAAATTATTGCCTTTTACATAAGCCGGAGATAAGACAATATCAATATTTTCAGATGGCCATTTACTCATGTTATTGATACAACTTATATTGAGGCTGATATTAGGATATTTGGCAAGAAACTCTGGCAATCTCGGTGTAATTATTTTCTCTGCGACGGGTTCACCACATGCTAAACTAATAGCTCCGCTTATCTGATTGGTCTTAACAACCCGATCATACCTCTCTAATGTATAATCTACAAAATCTGGCAAATGTTTAAATTGATTGTAAATATAATTACCAAAATCTGTCACTTCAAATGTTTTGGATGTCCTTACAATCAATTGTTTGCCTAATTTATCCTCTAAACTCTTAATACGTCGACTAAACGTCGAAGCTTGTAAATTTAGTAGTGACGCAGATACAGAAAAATTTTTGGTTTCACAAAGGTGGAGAAAGAGAATAATATTATCTACCATACTGCCCTCTAATAATTTTTAAAAATTAATCTATCATGCGATTATAGCACTAAATAATTCTCTAGATTATCAATTTTTGTTATAGATAAAACTCTTAAAAAAAGTGCTCTTGAAGAGTGGAGAGATTTACAGGATCGACTAGCATCAAAAAAGTATTAAACATGAATGGCTCAAAGTTTACTGAACCACAAATAATCAACATTCTAGCTTGAGACAGAGAATAATAGATTAAAGCGAATGTATGCTGAATTACAGATGGATCACGATGTCCTAAAAGAGGATATGACAAAAAAGTGTAAAGCCATCACAAGGTAAATTGATGGCAAAAGAAGTAGTGCTAAATAAAAGCCAAAGACATAAAACCTAAAGTCAACTAGCTTGGTCGATAATACCATCAGAACGTGTTCCTGATTCAGCATAGGTAACATCACCAGCATTGAGTAGTTCGATTTCAGGTTTTTGATACGCTAATTTAGCTAAATTGCTAGTATTCTCCATATAAGCCACTCCAAAAAAATTAAACAGGGGCACATTTTAGCATAAAATCATAAATTAAATGAATCACTTTTTGTTATAATTCAGCACCATAAACCATAAGTAAAATATAAACGATGAATAGAATAATCGCACGCCTAAATTTAAGTGACACTTCTTTAAGTAATCACAACAAATTATCTGAATGTACTTTTGATACACCACATTGGCAGCCAGATCATCACGCCATCATTAATGATGAGAAAATTGGTCTATCCGCAACGCAAAGATTTATCACTCCACAATGCACCGATTGTTTAATGCCCTATCAGGATCAAGAAAGCCAAATCTGGATAAATGCTGATGTTTATCTGACTAATCATGATTATTTGTGTGAGTTGCTTGACGTAAATAAATCAACTGCGGATGCCAAACTAATCTTAAGCACATATCGCAGATACGGCTATGATTGTTTAAACTACCTATCTGGATATTTTTCTTTTGTTATTTATGATCCAATTAAAAATGAATTATTTGCTGCAGTTGATCAATTCAGTAATAATCCTCTTTATTATAGCTATGAAGCTGGCAAACAGTTTATTTGCGCCAATGAGTTTTCACCATTTAGAAAGCTATCTTCGCAACTTACAATTAATGAACGCCATTTCTTAGAAATAACTTTGGATACTTTTTCCATGACTGAAACTAGCTATCAAGAAGTCTTTAGGCTTAAAGGTGGACATTATTTAATTGTCAATCAAACAGAATGCAAAGAATATTGTTATTGGGAACTAAAAAAATCCAAATTACCCAAGATGAGTCGTGAAGGATATTATCAGGAATTTAGAAAATTATTCTGTAAAGCAGTAACTTCATGCCTAAGAAATATCAATGAGAACTGTAGCCAGATCAGTGGCGGAATGGATTCGTCATCCGTAAGTGCACAAGTGGCGATAATCCTTGCTAAAGAAAATAGAAAATTATATTCATTTACGGCACTCCCCAATGGCTTAGAAGGTTCGAGCAATCGCAAAAATTGGTACTATCATGAGATGCCAATTGTCGAATCAGTGTTGAAGATGTATCCCAACATTATTCATCACAAGCATTATTCTAAGGTTGACGAAGATATTTATCGAGAATTGGATGTACTCAATTTATATATTGACCAGCCAATCCGCAATGTAGCTAATATCGAATGGATACTTAGCTCCTATTATTTTGCGACGAAAAATAACTCAAGAGTTATCTTAACTGGAGCAGTAGGAAATTCAACCATCTCATGGACTGGCGAATCATTCCGCAATAAGCTCGGTAAAATTCGCTCTTACTTAAGATCAAAACTGAAGCCCCGCAGTGTATTTAATAATTTCTTTGACTATGTAAACCAAGATCTTTTAGCAAGCAAACTCGGGCAAGAGATTATATTTAACCGAGGATTTGTTTCAGATAGTCAAGCATATATGCTTACTAAATCACCAACAGCACTGAAATCAACGGCTTATGCTCTCCAGTTATGGTACGGAGCAAAAAACCTTGATCCGACAATTGACAAAGAGCTGACTGAATTTTGTTATAGCCTACCACAGTGGGTTTTCTATAAAGACAACAAAACGATAAATCGTCGCCTATTAGTCCGCGAAGGTTTAAAAGATATCTTACCAAGTACTATTACAGAGAGTATCTACCGTGGTGAGCAAGCGTCGGATTTTTACTTATCTTACAATATTCACCACCAAGAATGGCTGGATAGGTTAAACAACCTTAAACCTGCGACACAATCAATAATTTGGAAATATTTTGACAAAGATAAAATGTTTGGCTTTTTTAAAGAGTATTCACAAATCCCAGACAAACCAGATAATCAAATAACAACTCGCTTGATGGTTTTATCACGCTGCATATCTTTCGCTGGTTATCTCGACCAATAAGCTAAAATGCGTTAAAAAATGTATTTTATTTACAAGTATAAACAGTCATTTATTAGCCAGATATAATCAAATCAAATTTACTCAACTTTTACGCTTGATTTATTTAACTACCAAGTCCACCACCAAGGCCATCATCACCAGCACCATTTGCGGATTGGATAGAATCAGATAAATCGAATGACTTTAATTCAGGTTTTTGATATGCTAATTTATTTAAATTATTATTTTCCATAAATTTATCTCTCATAAAATTGATGTACAGTACCAAATTGTAGCACATAAATGTCTCTTAGCTTGTATACATAGCAACATTTTTTACGGTACAATAAAGCCTGAAGATAGAGAAATATCAAAATGAGAAGGATTGTTATGCCACACAAATACTTAGGGCTTCACAAAAATCAGTTACCTACACCATGCTTAGTCATTGACAAGAGTAAATTGCTAAGTAATTTATCGCTAATGCAGCAATTAGCCAAAGATAAGGGAGTTAACGTTCGCCCGCATGCCAAAACACATAAATGTAGCAAGATTGCCCAGCTCCAGTTAGAATATGGAGCAATTGGCATCTGTGTTGCCAAGCTTTCCGAAGCACAGGTGATGGCACAAGCGGGGATCAACGGCATATTAATAACTTCACCTATTGTAACAGATAATAAAATCAATCAGCTAACAGACGTTGTTCGACAAGCTCCAGATACAATGCTGGTAGTTGATAATCTTGACAATGCCGCAAAACTTAACCAAGGTTTCCAAGAGCGCAATTTAACACTAAATGTCTTACTGGATATTGATGCTGGAATCGGACGCACAGGAGTTGCTTTGGATAAAGCGATAAATTGCGCACATAGAATAAACCAATTTAGCAACTTAAAACTTAAAGGTATACAATGCTACGCTGGACATTTACAACATATCAGTGATTTAGCGCAACGACGTATGCTCTCACATCAGATATTACAAGCCGCGGGTGAGATTAAAACTCAGTTATTAGCACAAGGAATTGATTGTCAGATTCAAACCGGTAGCGGTACTGGAACTTTTAGTCTTGATGCCGAATTAACCACAGTTAGTGAAATTCAGCCTGGATCGTATTGTGTTATGGATCAGGAGTATAGCGATATTGAATATAAAGAACAGCAATTTTTACCAGCAATGACAATGCTCACAACCGTAATCAGTAATAATCATCCAACTCATGTCACAGTTGATGCTGGTACTAAAGCGCTTTATAGAGTTGCGACTAAACCGCGAATCATTAGTCACGAAAATCTTCATTATGATTGGGATGGTTTTGGTGATGAGCATGGTAAAGTCACTGCAGTTAGTGGAAATTTGCCAGCTCTTGGAAAAGTTCTTGAATTAGTTATAGCTCATTGCGACCCTACGATTAACCTCTTTGACTACTTCTATATTACTGAAAATGATTATGTAGTTGATATCTGGACAATTGACGCACGTGGTTGCTGTCAATGATATGTTTTATACGGCTTCCTCAATTGTTAACAGACTAATTCACGACAGAAAATACAAACAGTGCCACTTATTATTTTCAGCGGCACTGTTTACTCTAATTATTGTAAGTACTGGGTAAAATATGATGGTGCAGTATTATTGTAATAGTTCTGAATATAGTAATTACCATGATAGTGATCTGTAAATTGATTGTACATTGAAATTATATCGCCATTACTAAACACTAGCGCATTATAAGCTTCTTGCCCCTGAACAGGACTATTGGGATTCGGAAAATTTGCAACTTGGCAATTATTATCTCCCGGAATGCAACTCAAAATCATATATGCTTGATCATCGGATACCATATGATAGATATCTCCTGCTCCAATTAGATATGTATGCACACCATCACTGACTGGAGCCATTTGCAATGCCCCTGCTTGGTTTGCTGGATCAATAGTATCTATAAATCCAGTACTCGAAACATTACTGATTTGCGTTGCACCGTTGATTAAATCATTGATACCTCCAGTATAGGTTAATGGATAATTGCTATCGAAATAAACATCAAGAGTTCCACTAGAATAGAATGAGTACAGCTGGTTGAAAGAAGCACCACCATAATTATTAGTAATATTTGAATACTGTGGAACATTAATAAATTCATTTGAAACTTGATAGTTAGATGCAGACGGTCCGCAGGAAATATAGCCATTGGATACCTGTAAACTTGGATTTAAGCACAAAGTTGAAACATTGATAGTCGTAGTAATTGTTCCTAATCCAATATTTTTGCAGGTTGCGGTTAGGGTTTGCCCATCCCAAGCATAAGAATTCCCACCGGAAGACATGCTTGCATTTAGTGACTCTGGGCTAAGCGAGTCAATTGCACCATAGCTAAAGTTACAATTGCTTGCCAAACTATTAGTTTGGATTGTATTGGTATAATGATTGAATGCGTTTTGCTTAGTTTGAGCAAATAATGCTTGAATAAAGCTTAAGCGGGTATTATATGCCAATTGTAGCTCAGCTTGAGCAGTTGAAAGATTTGCTAAACTATTACTATTAGGGTCAACTGTTAACAATGGTGAAATATGGTTTTGGTGATTTGGCTGCAAGTTAACATACAAATATAAACGTAATTGATCCAGATAATAGGCAGCAGTAAGTGCTTGAACAATTTGTAAATACTGAGTATCAAGCATTTGGTCAAAACTTTGTAAATCGTATAAAACATTAGAACCTGTAGCCACCTGCACATTTTGAGTTAAATTATTGTAAGCATTATTCAGGGCGACACTTAACAAACAGTTGCTGGATAAATTTGGCATCGGATGACTAATCGCATTTTGTGACTCATTATTTAAAATATAATAAGTATTCCCTGTAGTTGATGGGTCACAAGATAGTTGCTGCTCGGTTGTATCAATTTTAGACGATGTAAATCCTGGCACCAATGTTGTAATGCTATAGTTATTTACATAGCTGGTTAGTGACTCTACTTGTTGACTACTAAATGGTTGTACACTACCAGTAATAAGATCATTGATAATAGTAGTCGATGATTGATTGCTAGGCAGCGTATTCTGTACCAAATTCTCAACATCAGTAGTTTCATCAGTGATGTTGGATAAATAATTAGATACTTTTAAATTTGACCCACTAAGCGCTGTGTTGTCAATATCCTGAATAATAGTATTTAGTTTGGCATTTTGGACATTTAGTTGCGCTTCAATTTGCTGGATATTTTGCTGAATTGAAATCAAGGCTTGCTTATCCCATTCGGCAGCGGTTTGTGGAAATGCCTGACCTTTAGTTATCAAATTCCACAATGCAGAGCCAACTTGCTCGGTAATTGCTTCTTCAATATTGCCACCTATGATACTCAATAATCCACCTTCTGCACCAATAGACTGCTGAGAGTCAGTTTGAGTAGCAGTTTGTGCCGTATTACTATTAGTGTTAGAGTTGTTAGCGCTTCCTTCTCCAGAATTACAACCAGCAAGAGTACTTGCAGCCAAAACTGAGGCCAATAGAACATTTAGTAATTTCTTTTTCATGATAGACTCCATCATATATTAACAGGATGTTTGGAACGTATTAGGAAGCTTCCCTCAACTTCATGACGGTATAGTATCATTGCTAAACTTTAAGTGGTTTCCCATATATAGATAGTTAATTCCCATTTTTGCAAGATAAAAACACCGTACTTACTTAAGCCTATCAAATCATTAATTCAGATCAAAAATTCTTTACCTTGCTCCCGCAAATTTGTATGAATAATTCTCTTTTCCACAAAACTAACCTCAATAAACAAATCAACATAACAAACTGATTATAATCAAATTAATAATCAAAATTTCAGAACCCCTTCTCCTCAACAACATAAATCTATAATTTAAATTTGCTATTCTATCTACCAGTTGGTAGAATAGCTCCTGTAAATAAACTTACTTGCAAATATCAGTTAAAGTAAATATCATCATAAAATACACTTTCAGGAGTAAAAAAACAATGAAAACAACAACAGCTCTAATTATCGGCGGCAGCACAGGAATGGGTAAAGCTTCTGCACAAAAACTTTTACAAGACGGACATCAAGTAATCATTACTGGACGCGACTTAAACAAACTACATACAACCCAACAAGAGCTAAGCACTATCGGGAAAATTGAAATTTACCAATTAGATATGTATAATCCGACAGAAGTTGCTAATTTCATCCAGTTTATTAATAATTATAACGGGCAAATTAGCAAACTAGTAAATGCCGCTGGATATTTTAACCCAAAAGCATTTACTGAACATAATGAGACAGATTATGAAAAATATATGGCATTAAACAAAGCTTTCTTTTTTATGACACAAGCGGTAGTAAAACATATGCAACAACATCGAACTGGCAGCATTGTGAATATTGGCTCAATGTGGGCAAAACAAGCAATCAAAGCGACACCATCTTCGGCTTATTCGATGGCAAAAGCAGGTTTACATTCATTAACCCAACATCTAGCAATGGAATTAGCAGATTCTGGCATTCGTGTAAACGCCGTTTCACCAGCCGTGGTTGCAACTCCTATCTACGAAAATTTTATTCCTTCAGCAGAAGTTAAAGATGCGTTGGCTGGTTTTAATTCTTTTCACCCTATTGGTAGAATTGGTTCTGCAGAAGATGTTGCAAATGCGGTAAACTTCTTACTTTCAGAAGAAGCATCATGGGTAACAGGCGCAATCTGGGATGTTGATGGCGGCGTTATGGCAGGACGCAACTAAAATAAAAATAATTCAGAAACAATCTACTCTGGTAGGTTGTTTCTATATTCTATGGATAATGTAAGATGAAAGCAAAAATAATTCAACTGGCAACAAATCTAGCACAAAAGTATGGAATTAATGCATTTAGCTATAGTGATTTAGCCAAAGAGATTGGGATTGCGAAAGCCAGCATTCATCATTACTTCCCAGCTAAAGATGATTTAGCACAGGAAATTCTAGCGCAGTATAGTGCTAATTTTATGGCACAACTATCCCCACCTGAACAAAGTTCAGAAACTCGCTTAAAAGCATATATTGAACTATTTAATCAAGTTACTCAAACTCAGGATAAAATTTGTCTATGCATGATGTATGCATCAGATTTCATGACTATTTCCTCTAGCGCACAGCAACAAGTACAAGATTTTTATCACAAGAATGAAGCTTGGCTAACTCAGTTATTCATCGCGAATAATGATAGCGAAGAACATGCACAGGCAAAAAGTCAGTTGCTTTTCTCACAACTTCAGGGTTTACTAGTACGCAGCCGATTAATGCATGACACAACACAATTTAACAATCTGGAACTTCAGATAATTAAACTCTACTTATAGAAAATCTGCTGATAACGTTCCTAACTGCTGTAGAAATGATCTTATAGAACCTTGTTGAATCTTATATAAAACAATGCACTAATAAGTATTGGAATAATTGAGATTATCATCAAATTAGCCAGTGGTGCAAACTTTAACAATGTTACGCCATAAGTCGCTAAGCTGTTACACATAAATCCAATGCACATATTAAGTCCAAGAGCTTGTGCACTATGTGGCGCAAAATTACTCATAACTCTAATCTGAGTTGGAGGAATAATTATCGCATTAGCTGAGCGCATAAATATTACACCAAGTGTAACCATTATAATCAAACAAATACCACCTAATAAATTAGCACATGCAATTATAACAATACCAATAAATGCAGAATAAACGCCAATGCCGATAATTCTAGCAGGAGACAAACCATTTTTATTTAATGCTCGCATTACATAATTGCCCGCAAAATATGCAGCTGCCAATAACACATAAACATATGAGAAGTTGATCGGGGATAAATGCCAAAAATCAATATATAAATAACTCGAGATTCCAAGAAAGGCAAAGTAAGCACCAACAGTTGTGGCATAAATTACCGTCAAGGCAATAAACGATGTATTTGAGAATAATTGCTGATAAATCGTGAAGTATTGTTTTATGCTAGCTAATTTTTTTAGCTGGGATAAATTAGTTTCTGGTAAACACTTATAGACAATACAGGTCATTATAATGCCAATAACCGAACTAAAAACGAAGCAATAACGCCACCCCAGGTATTGGTTGATATAAGCACCGATAACTGGAGCGATTGCGGGAGAAATAATCATTCCGAGTAATAGCGTTCCATTGGCATTAATTTGCTCTTTTTCATTCATCGTATCCCTAATTATCATCCGTGGAATAATTATAAAACTAGAGCAGCCAAGTGCTTGAATTAGGCGGAGTAAAACAATGCAATAAATTGAAGAGCAAAGAGCAATAAAAAACGAACTAAGGCTAAAACAAATTATGCCACTTAAAATTATCTTTCGACGTCCAAAGCGATTGCTAAGTTCTCCAATAAAGAGCACTCCAATTGCAATACCTAAAGTATAAGCAGAAATAGTTAGATTTACCGTATCTGGTAAAGTATTAAACTCACGAACCATTTGCGGAAGCGATGCAATATAAATATCAATAGCAGAAACACCCAGAATGACTAGCGTCGCCATCAACATTATAATCTGCAATTTATTAAAATGAGTTTTTTGCATTAGATTATGTTTATAAAGAGGTATAGTTGTAGTAATAAGTTTATAAAAATCACTACCACAACCATAATATTTATTGGTTGACTATACTCTCATTATAATTTGGAGATAGTACAAAATTTAAAAATCGACCAGTACCCGATACATATTCATAACTATGATAAATATTGGCAGGAATATAAACCGATGCCGGACTTTCAAAAGTTTGTGTGGTTGCTTGTTCACCTTCGCCAAACGTTACACGAACAGTCAATCCAGTTCCATCTGCAGAATTACCCATAAAAGCAAAAACGCTATCACAATTATGTGCATGTGAATCAACATGAGGTTGTGCTTGACCAGCATAGTCTTTATCAAAAGTTCTTTCAATAATATACACATGACTACGTTCATCAACCCGGCTATCCATAAAAACCCATCTAAAACCAACACCATCGCGATGATGTAATAATTCAGATGCACCCTTAATAAATGGTGTCTTGACCACAAGATCGTTACTCAGCCGCTGCTGATCTTTCCGCTCCAAAGTATTAGCGGTAAAGCCTCTGCTTCGACCGTAAAAACTTGGATTAAGCGCCTCATATGCTTCGGGATTATTATCTGCTGCTTTAACATGATATTTAGAAACATGAGTAAATGAATTTCTACCAACTATTGGGTGATTATGCTCAATAGAACCGCAGGCTATGCGAGTTATTGACTGAGCTAAGTCTTGAGCATATTTGAAATCATAACTATTTACATTATAATTCTTGTCCAAGATTGCTGCAAGCGTAATTAAATCACAGATTCCAGCACGTTCTCCCAAACCAAGAACCGAGGCATCAATAACTGACGCACCAGCATCAATTGCCGCAACCGCATTAGCATGAGCTAAACCAAGATCATTATGCAAATGAACTTCTATCTCGCGACTAAAATTCTCAACCGCAAATTTAACCGCTTTCTCGCACTCTTTAGGATGCCAAATTCCTACTGTATCTGCTAGGCTGATTCTATCAGCACCAGCATTAACCGCACTCACACCTAAATCATGAATAAGTTCTAGGGAAGTGCGCGATGCATCTTCAATACTAAATCTGACCATAAAACCAAGTTCTTTCGCCAGAGAGATTGACTGAGTAACTTGTTCCTTTATCCATTCGCGTGAACGATTGCTAAACTTGGTAGCTAGCGAAATATCATTATATGATGCCCAGATACCAATCCATTTAGCGGAAGTTTTTCTTGCCGCCAGAATATCTTTACGGTTAGCTCGAGCATGTACTAACAAATCAACATCCGAAACAGCATCACAAATTGCAATACATGCATCCGTCTCAGCCTTTGAAATACCAGGCTGACCAATCTCAATAATGCTTACCCCAAAATCACGAAGTTTTTGCGCTAATAATATTTTTTCCTTGACAGAAAAACAAATACCACGAGATTGCTCACCCTCACGCAGTGTACTATCAAGTATAATTACATTTTTCATATTCCAACTACTTATTTAAAAATTCTGCAACATCATCAACAAATTCAGCTCTGGTTTTTTCGTAAATTAACCAGTGTGTTGCCCCGTTGAGTACTATCTCTTGCTTAGTTTTAACATTAGTTAATTTAGAATATAATTCATGATCAGCAAATAAATCCTGATCACCATAAATAACTAAGGTAGGCGTAGTTAACTTACTAATATCATATATCGGCTGAGAATTCCAGATTGCAAATAAATCTTTCATTGGTCCCATTGGTCGTCGTAATGAATTTGCTATAACTGGCTTAGGATCAGCACTAACATAAACCTTGCCAACTGCATCAATAGCGCTCTCGCTCGCAATAGTTGGGTTACTCTCTAACATCATATTCCAGTGAGTATTGATTACTTTCCATGGGATATTTTGATATGCTGGCAAACTTTGACTAAATACACCAGCTGGAGACTCAAATGGTTGAATAAATATTGGTTGAATAGATTCCGCTAATTTTGAAGAATACATTGAGCCATAGAGCACCAAATGATTAACTTGCTTAGGATGCTGAATCGAATACATCGCCGCAACGACAGATCCCCACGACCACCCTAGTAAATCAACTGATTTTTTGCCAGTTTTTTTAGCTATATAATCCACTCCATCCTTCAGCTCTTTAACTGCATCTTTGGCTTCAAGCGGATAGACGCCGCTAGGTGCGGGAAATTTGCTCATCGAAACAGGATAAGATGCACTACCTTCACCTGTAAAGTCAATTCCCCAAACATCATAACCTTTTGCAGCTAGTGCATCCATCAATGAATAACCTGGTACATCAAAAGCACTTAGCGCTGGAATGCTTAGAGGATTTATTAATACAATAACTTTACCAGTTTGAGTTGTAGATAATCTCTTTTCTTTGAGATAAAGTGTTTGCCCTGATGTATATGGAACAGTGTATTCATTTGATATAATTGTAGAAGCATACACATTCGAAAACAAGACCCCGACAATTCCAGCACATAGTAGTTTATAGCTCTGCATTATTCCAACTTCCGTCCACTGGTGTTTGTACTTGAACCATATTGATTTGCGACAAATCAATTTTAACCAAATTTGGTGCATAGGTTGGTTGCAAATCATTCCGTTTAAGGATTACTTTAAACGCCTCAAAGCTAGCACATATTCCGACAATATTTGCTACCGGGCAAATGACTGCCCAAGGTGCATTATTGTTTAAATAATTTTCCGCCCAATCAGCCAAGGCACCATGTTCAACTGATACTCTCGCACGCTCATCTTTAATTGCCGAAACTTCTTTTACCACTTCAGGCGTTAGCTCTTTACCATAAGATGGATGTCGCAATACTAATTCATAAGCTGGTGTCTCGTGCGAAAAAGTCATTACTCCACCTCTAAATGGCGGAGTAACCGCTATCCACACTGATGGCACTTTTAATTTTTGCGCTGCACGATGAATGATTACCCGAGCAATTAAATTATCCGTCCCATCAATAACAACATCTGATCCAGCGATAATTTCTTCGGCATTCGCTTCGATTAATTTCTCTTTTCTAACCGTTACATTGATATCAGGATTTATATCCAGAATCGTATCTCGTGCACATTCGGCTTTACTTTTACCAACTCGAGAAATGCCAGATAGCATCTGACGATTAATATTGCTATAATCAAATTCATCCATATCAACAACTTGGATATTACCAAAACCCATCCGAGCTAAACTAATTAATGTAATACCACCAACCCCACCAGCACCAATTACAGTAACTTTGGCATTGGTTAGTTTTTGTTGCTCTTCATGGGTTACTACACCATAATTACGTGCGTAAATTTCTTGTGATAAATTATTCATTATATATTTCCTCAAAACTAGATTTGATAAGCTTCCCAGTGTCCACACTCAGGATTAATTACTGATACCGGATTAATTAAATTATCCATATCAATATATATGCCCTTAGGAGCTGCAGCTAGGGGTTTTTGACCAATTAATATCTGAACCGCTTCATGACAGCTAAAGGCGGCTATCAAAGTTGCGCGAATTGGTGTAATTATCCAGCCAGCTTTGCCACTACAAAAATCATCAGCCCACGACTGAGGTGCGCCTTTAGTTACCGAAAACTGGGCACGTTTCTTCTTAATTTCTTGCACAAATTGAGTAACTTCAGGATCAGAGATAGATTTACCTTGAGTTTGAATATTTAACGCTTCTTCATAAGAGATGCCATCAGGTAAAAAAGCCGAAACGAAACCGCGATGTGGTGGACTACCAGACATTGAAATACTGGGAATGCCAAGTTTACGAGCGGCACGATGCACTACAATCCGCGAAGGCATGTCATCAAGAGCTTCGAGCACCAAATCATGCCCGTGCATTAATTCAAAGACATTTTCTTCCGTTACTCTGACATTTTGAAAATTAGTACTCAAATATGGATTAATATCTTTCAAATGGCGTTCAGCAGCAACACTCTTATATTCATTCATGGTTGAAGTCATTGCCAACATCTGGCGATTAGTATTCGATAACTCAAAAATATCAGGATCAACACCACTAATGTGTCCTATCCCGCTTCTTGCACATAAAATTGACTCCATTCCGCCAACGCCGCCCAGACCAAAAATTATTACCTTACTATTACGTAATCTTGCTTGTTCTTCTTCCGTATATACACCAATATTTTTTTTAGTCATTTCCTGATAAAAATCGTCAATTGAGAGCTGATTAATCATTGAAAACCCTTCCTTAGATAAGAGTAAAAGCATAGTATATTTAAATAATGGGGGCATTATATCATAGAGTATCTTGGCTATATTTCAACAATTATGTACAAATTTGCTATGACGAGCACTAGAAATAAAGTAGACCCTCAGCTTTTATTATTATAAAACAAAAAGTAAAATATTTTAGATTTTTCTAAATTAAACCTTGACAATTCATATTAGATTATTCTAAAATACCACCTATAAATGAACAATTATTTATATTTATAATTAAATTAAGGAAACTATCATGGCTAAGATTATTGAAATCACTCCAAGCGAATACCAACAGCTTACAGCTAATAACGAAGTTATTCTTTGTGATATTCGTGAACCAGATGAACACAATCGAGAGCGAATTGCTGAAGCAATCAATACACCCTTGTCGTCATTCCATCACGATGATTTACATAAAATAGGTAAAGGAAAAACTTTAGTTTTCCATTGTCAATCTGGGAACCGTACTAAAATGAATGCCAATAAATTTGCCAATTTAGAACATGATAAAGTGTATATTTTAACAGGTGGTGTCAGCGAGTGGAAAAAATCCGGTTTTGCAACGATTCAAGATGAAAAAGCGCCCTTACCAATAATGCGTCAGGTGCAAATGGTTGCTGGAACTTTAATCTTATTAGGTGTAGTTTTAGCTTATCTAGTAAATCCTGCATTTATTTTATTAAGTGGTTTTGTCGGTGCTGGGCTATTTTTTGCTGGAGCGACTGGATTTTGTGGCATGGCAAATATCTTGATGTTCTTACCCTACAACAAAAAACAGTGCCAAGCTAATTGTATAAAGAAATAAGACAAATGAAAAATTCGCTGGTTTTTATACCAACGAATTTTTTATGGGTGATCTGGTCCGCATGTCCATCTAGAATTTGGATCGACCACAAAAGCACCATTTGCCCACTTTTGGCAATTCCAAATAATCGGATTTGAAGAAGGACATACTCCTGCACTAACTACCGAACCAATTTCAATCATATAACCAAAGGTATATCCAGGGCTGTAACCATTGCCACACTGTAACGTTTGATAAGCGTTGCCACTAGTATTCTCAACATACCAAGATTCCTGCATATTTTGCAAGTATTCGGAATAAGAATTATAAACCGTGGCAATTTGATCGTTAGTATAGCCAAAACGATCACGCATATATTCATACATATTTTGTACGAAATCAATCGAAGAATTTGACAAAACTCCAGCCGTACTGCTTGATTGATACTCTGGACATGGATATGCATAAGCAAGTTTTTTAGTTTGACCATTAACAATGCGGTTAATTATTAATAAACCATTCTGGTTATAAATGATATCAGTAGTCTTACATTGGCTAGGTAACCATTCATTAGGAATCAAAATCCCATAGCATCCCCAATTAACACTTCCCGAAGATGCGCCAACCGTTGGCACATATTGCAATGCTCCGGTAGTCGGATTACCACCAAACAAGACCTGAAAAGCACCACTATTTTGCATACACACAGAGGATACATAATTTGCTTGTACATCTTGTGACGGTGTACCAACCTGTCCAAGGTTATTCGGAAAACTGCCTTTTTCATTATAATATTCGGCAATCGCAACCGTATAGTAAGAGGCAAAATTATATCCCTCGCTAATTTTGGCGCGATTAACATAACTTTGATACGCTGGAACAGCCAAGGCCGCAAAAATACCGATGATAGCTATTGCCATCATTAACTCAATTATAGTAAAACCAGCTTTTTTCATCATTCTCATCATTCTTAACTACTAACAACAATAATTTTACATTATAAACTAAAATTAATTTATGTTAAATCAGTAAAAACCGGCTAAAAGCATCCCTTTAATGAAGAAAATTGAATATCACGCAGCTTTAAACAACAAAAACCCCGTCAAATTGATGACGGGGTTCTTTTTATTTACTTACAATATCTACGCGTTCGCGAAGTTCTTTTCCAGCCCTGAAATACACCACATGGCGCTCTCCAGACTCAACTGCAACACCATGACGCGGATTACGAACTTTTCCAGCAGCACGATGTTTCAGAGAAAAACAACCAAAACCACGTATCTCAATCCGTTTACCAGTTGCTATACTAGAAGCCATTGAAGAAAATAATTCTTTGACTATTACTTCAATTTCTTTCCGGTTCAACTTCGGATAAAGTTCAGAGATTTTTTTGATAATATCTGAGCGATTCATAATTAACCTTGAGACAATTTATCCTGTAGTAATGAACCTAAGTTAGTCGTACCAGAAGCTTTTTCGGCTTGTCTAACTTTCTTAACGGCTTCTTTCTCTTCTTGAGAGTCTTTAGCACGAACTGACACGTTAATTACACGAGTTTTACGATCAATATTAGTAATCATAACTTCAAGCGCATCACCAACGTTCAATACCTTGCTCAAATCATCCACACGCTCAGAAGAAGCTTCACGGGCAGGTAGAATTGCCTCGATACCTTCGCTTAGTTCTAAAGTAGCCTGCTCAGCAGAAACTTCTTTAACGGTACCATTAACAACTGAACCTTTGTCGTTAGTATTCAAGAACATTGCATATGGATCGTTATCAAGTTGTTTGATACCCAAAGCAATACGTTCTTTTTCAACATCAACAGAGATAATTACAGCTTCAACATCCTGACCTTTTTTGTAGTTACGGATAGCAGCATCACCAGATAAAGTCCAAGAAATATCTGATACGTGTACTAGACCATCAATACCACCACTTAAACCAATAAACAAACCAAAGTCAGTAATTGAACGAATTTGTCCAGCTACACGATCACCACGTTTAAATTTATCAGCAAAATCAGTCCACGGATTAGCCATGCATTGTTTCATACCTAAGCTAATACGACGTTTGTCAGCATCAATTTCAAGAATTTGAACTTGAACTTCATCACCAAGTTTAACTACTTTAGATGGATTAACATTTTTATTTGTCCAATCCATTTCAGATACGTGAACTAAACCTTCAATACCTGATTCTAATTCAATAAACGCACCGTAGTCAGTCAAGTTAGAAACTTTACCGTGTAAACGAGTTCCAGCAGGGAAACGTTCTGCGATACCAGCCCATGGATCGTTAGATAATTGTTTTAAACCTAATGAAACACGATGTTTTTCTTGATCAAATTTCAATACTTTAGCTTCGATTTCTTGACCAACAGTCAATACTTCTGAAGGGTGTTTAACACGTTTCCATGATAAATCTGTAATGTATAATAGACCATCAATTCCGCCAAGATCAACGAATGCACCGTAGTCAGTGATATTTTTAACAATACCTTGAACCACGTTACCTTCTTGCATGCGCTCGAATATAACTTTACTATCTTCACCAGTTTTTTCAACTAAAACAGCTTTACGAGAAATAACGATATTGTTACGACGACGATCAACTTTAATTACTTTGAATTCTACTGATTTGTTATCGTATGGTGCAAAATCACGCACAGTACGAACATCAATTAATGAGCCTGGTAAGAATAGGCGTACATTTTTGTACATAACACCCAAGCCACCTTTTACGCGACCATAAACCATACCATTTAAAATATCACCACGCTCTAATGCGCCTTCTAATTCTTCCCATGCCGCGATGCGACGTGCTTTATCACGAGATAGACGGGTTTCACCGTAACCATCTTCAATAGCTTCAATAGCTACTTTAACTACATCACCAACTTTAACTTCAACATTACCAAGATCATCTTTAAATTCGCTAACTGCGATTGATGATTCAGATTTCAAACCTGCTGTAACTGTTACATATTTATGATCAACTGCTACTACAGTTGCATCAACTACTTCACCTTCACGCATTTCTAATTGCGCTAAGTGTTGTTCAAAAAGACTTGCAAAATTTTCCACAAATACTTACCAAAAAAACTAAAAATTAAACCACCACATTCACGCCAAACGCGCAAATGCACCTTTTATCTACCAAGTTCACCCCACCAACTAAGGATTAAATCAATGGTTTCATCAATCCCTAATTCTGAGTTATCCAGTACTTTAAACGAGGAATCATAGCTAAGTGGTGCTACACTCCGTTTGGAGTCTTGCTCATCACGTACCACAATATCCTGCAAAATAGCCCCAATTGTAACAGATTTATCAAACTGCTGCAACTGCTTATAACGTCTTTCTGCTCTTTTCTCAGCACTCGCGGTCAAAAACACCTTTAAATCAGCGTCGGGGAAAACCACACTCCCCATATCACGCCCGTCTGTCACTAAGCCCGGAGCAACTGCAAAATCACGCTGAAACTGTAAAAGTCGAGCACGAACTTCGGCGATTGCGCTATATTTCGATGCTAGCATTCCAACAAACTCTTCGCGTAAATCCATCGTGACATCTTCGGAATTGAGCCAAATTTTGCCACTATGAAATTCGAGTCGCATCTTCTCAACTAATTCAAGCAATTGAGCAATACTTGGCGAGTCTCCAAGCTGATTTTTATGTATCCATAAGCCAAGCGCACGATAAATTGCACCAGATTCAAGATAATGAAAGCCTAAACGTTCTGCAATTACACGGGCAACAGTTCCTTTTCCGGAGGATGCCGGGCCATCAATAGTAATAACTTTCATAGCAGCGTATTATTTACAACTATTTAACAAGGCTTTAGGATCATTGGATGGGAAAGAACAAGTAACTTCTTTCTTAGTTGTATCATTAGTAAATTCAACTTTATATAGACCTTTTGAAGTTTCTTGTTTTTTAATCACGCAATTATTTTGCACGTCACTAAGAGTTGTCGCACTATTAATTTTCAAACTTTTACACGCCAAAGTAGACATATCTAGAGAAGCAGCAAAAACAGAACCACAAGGAATAAGCACTAATAATAATTTACGCATAATAAAACTCTTTCAATAAGTTAACAAAGACGGAATTATACACTTAGTTAATTACAAATTAAATCAATTTTTATAAACTCCTCAAGCTAAATCAGCCGCGCTTTTTTAAACAGCATAAAAAAATTACTCTTTGTAGCTGAAGCCAATTCAGCAAGTTGAATCTGGCGTAAATCAGCAATATACTGCGCGGTATGTCGCACTAATGCCGGATGATTTAATTTCCCCCTAAAAGGAACAGGTGCTAAATATGGAGCATCAGTCTCCACTAGCAAACGATCTAACGGCACAAATTTTGCAACCTCTTGTACTACTGTCGCACTTTTAAAAGTAACAATTCCCGAGATAGAAATATAACACCCCAAATCTAAAAATTTACGCGCCCAGTCAATATTTTCGGTAAAACAATGCATCACTGCACCACAGAGTTCTACCTGACCATCTTTTAACATTTGAAGACAATCTGCAGCAGCATCACGAGTATGAATTACGAGGGGTAAATTAGCAGCTTTAGCAACTTCAATATGGGTTTGGAAACGTTCATGCTGCCAGCTCATATCTTGATCTTTATTCCAATAATAATCTAACCCAGTTTCGCCAATTGCGATAACGCGAGGATTTTTGGTAAACTCAAGTAAATACTCATTGCTTAGCTTAAAATCTGGTAATTTTTCATCAGGATGAATTCCAGCACTTGCGTATAAATTAGGGTAAAGTTCTGCAAGCTTAATAACATCAGCTATATTATCTGGACGGGTGGCAATACACAGTGCATGACTAACTTGATTAGTTGCCATTTGCTGCAAATAATCACTTAGATTCTCTTGCAATTCAGGAAAATTCAGATGACAGTGTGAATCTACTAACATTTTAATGCCTTAATCTGATAAAATAATAGGTTCCATTAGTGTAAATCTTACTTATGATTTACTTATGAACCGAAATTGTAGCACAAAACACTAAATCGCCAGCAAACAAAGGCGCTCCTCAAATATACTTTTAGGAATAAAACCTGATTAATGAACCGCGGAAGAATATACGTAATTGCAGCACCATCGGGTGCAGGAAAATCAACTTTAGTCAATGCATTGTGTAAAATAGATCCACAAGTCCAATTATCTATTTCGCATACAACACGCCCAATGCGAACAGGTGAAACAGACGGGGTTAATTATTTTTTTGTAACTGTTGATTCATTTAAGGCAATGATTGAAGCTAATGAGTTTTTAGAGTATGCTCAGGTTTATGATAATTATTATGGCACCAACATAAATACAATTAAAAAATTTTTGGCTACCGGAAAAGACATCATACTGGAAATAGACTGGCAAGGTGCCCAGCAAATTCGAAAAATGTTTAATGATGCTGTTTTGATATTTATCTTGCCGCCATCATTGGAAGTGCTTGCACAACGGCTTAGCGCACGCAACACTGACTCTCAGGAAGTAATTGAAAAACGTTTATCTCTGGCAATGAGTGATATTAGTCACGCTCCAGAATTTGACTACTTAATCGTAAATGATAACTTTGAAACCGCACTACAAGATTTGTGTAGTATAATCCGAGCACCACGAAACAAAACTGTGCGTATGCTGGAACAAATAAAAACCCAATTCAACTTTTAAAAGGAATGTACCTATGGCTCGTTTTACCGTAGCTGACTGTATGGAACAAATAGAAAACCGCTTTGACATGACGATTGCCGCAGCCTTAAGAGCTCGCCAAATTGAAAAAGGTAGTGACATAATGGTTGAACATGAAGAGGGCGATAAACCAACAGTTATAGCCCTACGCGAAATTGCAGATCATAAAGTCGATAGTCAAATTTTAAACCGCGTGGAATAAATCCTTTTGGGGGAACTTAGGGATGGAAATCAATCATGGTGAATATCAAGCGCTAGTTGACACTTTGCGCCGTAGGCTTTTGCAAACAGCTCGCCAAAATATGCATGGCAAAGCCATTGAAACTATTGACTTGGCATTTCAGGTAGCTAACCACGCTCACTTGGGGCAGTTTCGCAAAAGTGGTGAACCTTATATTACTCACCCGATTGAAGTTGCAACATTTATTGCCGAATGGGGCTTGGATGAGCAGACCATTGCTGGCGCTCTGATGCACGATGTAATTGAAGATACCCCGGTTACCAAAGAAGAACTCACGCGTATTTTTGGTCCAAGTATAGCAGAGCTAGTTGACAGCGTCACCAAATTAGATAAGCTTCACTTTGAATCTGAAGAAGCTGCACATGCAGAATATTTCCGTAAAGTAGTTCTGGCAATGGCTAAGGATATTCGTGTTATTCTGATCAAACTGGCTGATCGCATGCATAATATGCTAACCCTAGGTTCAATGCGTCCAGATAAGCAGCGCCGCATTGCATTGGAAACAATGGAAATTTATGTACCAATTGCCGATAAAATCGGGCTACATAAGGTTCACTTGGAATTAGCTGAAGAAAGTTTCAAATACATCTACCCTTACCGTTATCAAGTTTTGTCTGCTGCTGCAGAAGTTGCCCACCAAAATAGACTACCAATCATTCAGGGGCTTATGTCCAACATTGATGGAGCGCTTAAATCCAACGGAATTAAGGGTGAATTCAAATATCGCCAACGCACAATCCATAACTTATATAGCCGAATGCTTAAAAGACAGCAATCATTTGATCGTATCTATGATATTTTTGAAGTCAAAGTAATAGTTGAAACTATCGGAAACTGTTATCTCACTCTTGGGGTAATCCACAATTTATATCAACCAGTACCCGGTAAATTTAAGGATTATATCGCAATTCCAAAGAGCAATGGCTATCAATCCTTGCACTCAACAATGATGGGACCAAATGGAACGCCAATTCAAATCCATATCCGTACCCGTGAAATGGAAGAAATTGCCGAACAAGGGATTATCAGCCACTGGCTAAAACAGCAAACAGATAACGTCGACAACAAAGCAAAAACTCAGGCATCTACTTGGCTAAATAATATTCTTGACATTCAATCGAGCACATTCTCGGCAACTGAATTTTTAGAAAGTATCAAAAAAGATCTTTCACCTAAAAATATTTATGTATTTACTCCGCGTGGGAAAATTATTCATTTACCACAAGGTGCAACGCCGCTGGATTTTGCCTACACTATTCATACCGACATTGGTAATCACTTCCATAAAGCTCGGGTAAATCAACGCCAAGCAGCGATCAATCATCCATTACAAAATGGCGATGTCGTGGAAGTCATGACAACTATTGAAAGCGAACCAGATCCAGAATGGCTAAGTTATGTAATTAGTGGACGGGCTATCAGTAAAATAAAACAGTACCTCAAAGAGCAGAAATACGATGAGGATATCAGCAATGGAGTACGCTTATTAGGCTTAGCACTACACATGGCAGGTAGTGAGATTATTGCAGATGATGAAGCACTCCAAGTACTAATCAAGCGCAATTACAAACGTCTGAGTGTTGCTGATTTTGAACAAAAAATCGGAGTTAATGAGATATCTGTTCTTAAAGTTGTAAAAGAGTTATTAGGCATTGCCGAAAATGAGCCATTACCAATTAAAGTCACTAATTGCAATCTACCAATAATTCAAGACGACGCTTGTTGCCCGTTACCCGACGAGATAATTTTAGCTAAGATAACTCGCAAGGGTGAATTAGAGCTACATCGCGATAGTTGTGCAAAAAATCGTGCAATTGGTCTTGATAAATTAACCACTGTCACCATATTGAACGATAATGAGATGGAGTTTTTAGCCAAAGTATCAATCACAATTGATAATTTGCCTGGTACGTTTAATAAACTCTCCTCAATTATTGCAGAGCGTCAAATTAATATGGAAGAGATTTTCCAAGAACGACGCGAGAATCATGCATTAGTTGTGGTACGCTTAACAATTACCACACACTCTTCTAAAGAAATTGATGATCTTTTGACTAGTATTGCCGAGAATGATTTTGTAATCAAAGTTGTTCGAATTTAACACCATGGCGTTGCACTCAAAGAAACAGACTTGGATTAACACACACAAAATAAAAGGAAACTTATGATTTCACAGGACAATAGTAACCTAGCTAATGAAATTGATATTGCCAATGATTTAGTACCAATTATTCCACTTAAAGACGTGGTGATTTTTCCTAATATGGTGGTTCCACTTTTTGTAGGTCGCCAAAAATCGATTAACGCATTAGAAATAGCTGATAAAAAAGATAAGCAAGTAATTCTACTTAGCCAAAAAAACCCCAATGACAACGATGTGAACCCAGAAAACTTACATACAACAGGTACACTCGCTAAAATTTTGCAAATATTGCCGCTACCAGATGGAACTAAAAAAGTTTTAATTGAAGGTAAAACTCGCGCTAAGGCTTTACACATTACGGATACTCATGGCTTTTTGGCAACTGAGGTTGAAGAAATCCAAACTAAACAAGATATTACTAAAATTGAATTGGAGGCGCAACGCCGTGAAGCAATTCAATTATTTGATGAATTTGCCAAACTAAATCAAAAAGTACCTGATGAAGTAGTTTCAATAATTGCTAAAATTACTAATATTGAGCAACTGGCAGACGTAATCATTACTCATGTTATTGTAGATCTAAGCATTCGTCAAGAATTACTCGAAACTGCATCACTAAAAAAACGCTTGACATTGCTGCTTCGTGAACTTAATCGTGAAATTGAAATTCTCAATGTTGAACGTAAAATTCAAGGGCGCGTTAAACAACAGATTGAAAAAAATCAAAAAGAATATTATTTGCATGAACAGCAACGTGCGATTCAACAAGAGCTCGGCGAAGCTGAAGAACAAAATGAAATTCAAGAGCTAGAAAGCAAAATCCATAAAGCCAAAATGCCGGAAGAAGCGGAGAAGAAAGCATTAGCGGAACTTAAAAAACTTAAAATGATGCCACAAATGTCTTCTGAAAGTGCGTTAGTACGCAATTATATAGAGCATTTGGTTGAATTACCATGGAACAAAACTACTAAAGTTAGTACCGACTTGGATAAAGCACAAAAAGTTCTTGATAAAGATCATTACGGTTTAGAAAAAATTAAAGAACGTATCGTGGAATACTTAGCAGTACAACGCAGAGTAGAAAATAATAAATCGCCAATTTTATGTTTTGTAGGTCCTCCAGGTGTGGGTAAAACTTCACTGGGTGAATCAATTGCGAAGGCAACCAACCGTAAATACGTACGGATCGCCTTAGGTGGGCTTCATGATGAAGCTGAAATTCGCGGTCACCGTAAAACCTATATTGGTGCAATGTCAGGTAAAGTATTGCAAAACATTTCCAAAAGCGGCGTTAAAAACCCTTTGGTTTTGTTTGACGAAATTGACAAAATTGGTGCTGATCATCGTGGCGATCCAGCAGCTGCTCTACTTGAGGTTTTAGATCCTGAGCAAAATAAAGCTTTTGTGGATAACTATACTGAAGTACCATTTGATTTATCACAAGTTATGTTCTTGTGTACCTCAAACTCAATGAATATTCCTGGTCCTTTGCGTGATCGGATGGAAGTTATTCGCTTATCAGGTTACACGGAGCAAGAAAAATTAAAAATTGCAGAACAATATTTAATTCCACGGCAAATCAAAAATAATGGTTTAAAAGCCAGTGAAATCGCAGTTGATGAAGCCACGATTCTTGATGTTATTCGTTACTATACCGCAGAAGCTGGGGTGCGTAATCTAGATCGTCAAATTGGTAAATTATGTCGCAAAGTTGTAACCAAATTAGATACCAAAAAGACAACTTCCAAAAAAATTAAAATAACTCAAGAAAATCTACACGAATATCTTGGTATTCAAATTAATGATTTTGGGGTTAGCGCCAAAGAAAACCGTATTGGTCGGGTGACAGGCCTTGCATGGACTGAAGTTGGTGGTGATATCTTAACCATTGAAGTAGTAGCGATACCAGGAAAAGGAGCAATTATTCGCAGTGGTCAACTGGGTGATGTGATGAAAGAGTCAATTCAGGCAGCTATCACTTTGGTGCGTAGCCGTAGTAACGCCTTGGGTATTGATGAGAAATTTTATGAAAATAAAGATATTCATATCCATGTCCCAGATGGTGCAACGCCTAAAGATGGACCTTCGGCTGGTATTGCAATGGTAACCGCAATTGCGTCG
>SSGY01000019.1 GCA_008017145.1 Neisseriales bacterium | reverse complement strand
TATAAAGATAATATGGCAAACATCGTAACGCAAAGTGCTCCGGCAATTGGAACTAAAATACCTATGAAAGATTTACAACAATTAGCCATGCCAGCACAAGCTACTGGAGCTATTCCGCCAACAACTAGTCATTAAAAGACGAAGGAGGTGCTTGGTTATAAGAGCACCTCCTAACCTAATATCAGGACAAGCATTATTAATCAAACAGCAGATCAGCCAATCACTCTCAACAATCCAGCAATTACGGTCAATCAGTTACCCTATTCAGATATGCCGACTGATTTGTATATCCCACCAGAAGCACTGCAGGTGTTTTTAGAGATGTTTGAAGGTCCGTTGGATTTATTGCTGTATTTAATTCGCAAGCAAAATCTGGATATTCTACAAATTCCGATAACTAAAATTACCGATCAATACATCAACTACATCAATACCATGCAAGTTTTAAATATTGAATTAGCTGGTGAGTATTTACTTATGGCAGCTGTTCTTTTAGAAATTAAATCGCGAATATTACTGCCTAAATTACCTAATGCGAGCAATGATGCGGACGAAGATGGTGAAGATCCCCGTCAGGAATTAATTCAACGTTTACTTGAATACGAGAAAATTAAACTCGCTGCGATAAATCTTAATACGATGCCACAGGCTTACCGCGATTATTTATGGGTGGATATTCTGATTGAGGAAAGTGAACCTGAATTACCAGAAATTAAGCCAGCTGACCTACAAAAAGCATGGCATACTCTATTATTACGCAGTATCAAAGCACAAAATGAACATCATATTAAACGGCAGGAATTATCGGTACGCGAACATATGAGTCAAATTTTGCGCACACTTCGCGAGCTAGGAAAAACCAATTTCTTTGATTTATTTGAGCTACAATTAGGTACTCAGCATATAGTGGTAAATTTCATCGCGATTTTAGAATTAGGGAAAGAAGGAATGGTTAGTATCGTTCAAGATAGTGAACAAAATATTTTTGTTGAATTAGTTTAAGTACATGCATCAACAATTCTCTCACCTAAAGAAAGTAATTGAGGCATGTTTATTGACTGCCAATGATATTGTTGATTTAGAACAATTGGCAACAGTTTTTGATAATCAAATTAGTAATAGCTCATTAGAAAAAATTTTAGCTGAAATTGCCGAGGATTATGCTGAACGTGGAATTGAATTACTCAAGATCGCCAGCGGTTATCGTTTTCGCTCTAAGCCCGAATACCAGAGCTACTTGAATAAACTCTATCAAACTAAACCAGCGCGCTACTCGCGAGCAGTAATGGAAACCTTAGCAATTATCGCTTATCGTCAACCAGTTACGCGTGGTGAAATTGAAAATATTCGTGGTGTGACGATTAATAGTACGATTATTCAGACTCTATTTGATCGTGGCTGGATTGAAGTCGTTGGACATAAACAAATCCCTGGTAAACCAGAATTACTTGCTACTACCAGCAAATTCCTTGATGATTTGGCGATTCAATCACTCGAAGAATTACCCGCATTACCGAATATTACCGAATCATTTCAGCAAAACCCCGAACATGATTTAATCGAAGAATATGATAGCAATAAGGAAACAACATGAACGATACAACAAATCAACAAATTGAAGAACTTTTAAATTTACCTGGAACATTTCAGATTAAAATCATGGGTTTCAATGACCCTGAGCTAATTAACGAAGTAAGCGCAATTATTTCAGTACACGTTAGTAATTTCAATCCTGAAGGCGACATTAGTATCAAGCCGAGCAGCAAAGGTAATTATGTTGCTCTAACGGCAACGATTTGGGCAGAATCCAAAGCACAATTAGATGAAATCTACTCTGCATTAAATAAACACAGTTTAGTAAAAATGACGCTCTAATGGCTAAGGTAATAGTTAAACCAATCGGTAAAATTGATTACCAACTGTGTTGGCAGTCAATGAAAGAGTTTACTGAACAACGCACGCCTGATACCCCTGATGAACTATGGCTAGTGGAACACGACCCAGTTTTTACGCTTGGTCTTGCTGGTAAAGAAGAGCATATCCTAATCAAAGAGCATGATATTCCGATTATTCGCACGGATCGCGGTGGACAAGTTACCTATCATGGACCACAGCAAATCATAATTTATCTGCTGATTGATATTAAACGTTTGGGATTATCCATTCGTGAATTGGTTACACAGATTGAAAATGGCGTGATTAATTATCTGGCAAGTTTAGGAATTGAAGCCTATGGTGATCGTGATGCACCTGGGGTATATGTCGCTGGTAAAAAAATTGCTTCGCTTGGATTAAAAATCCGTAAAGGCTGCAGCTATCATGGGTTAAGTTTTAATTTTAATCTAGATAAAACACCATTTAGCTACATCAATCCTTGCGGTTATGCAGGTCTGCAAGTCGTAAACTTATGTGAGTTAGTCGCAAATCAATTAGAGATGAGTAACGAAGCGGCAAAACTGGCTAACGCATTAGCAGAAAATATTTATACTCAATCAGATTCATCATCCTAGGTCGTTGATTTGCTCCTCACCTACTAGGTGTAGGCTTCGTCGCAAATCGCCTACTAGTATTTCGAATCAGTTTGAGTATAAAAATAGCAGCGCCATAAAAACTCTGCTACTTATCATAAATCAAAAAATCACTCTACCAATTAATCTGCTTGGCAGGAATCCACAAATCCAATAACTTGCGATATTTCGCCTCCAAAATATCTTGCGGTGGTAAATTTGGTGTTTTAGAATAAAGATCGGCTTTTTGAAAAGCTTTCAATAATGGCAGCATTAACCAGTCAAAATCAGAAGCCAACTCAGTATATGCCATAACTCCATTTTGCGGTGTATGCCATGGATAAAAAGAATGGTAGCGCAAAAGGTACAAGCCCTCTTCGCATATATTACTACCTTGCTTCATTGCCTCATAGATATACTCATCATGTCCCCAAGTCATATCAACTTTATCAAACCCACAATTGCGTGGATAATTACCAAAAGAATTATTATCTTGCGTATTATAGTGTTTATAATCAGGACATTCTGTATAGTAGCCATTAGCATAAAATACATTTGAAGCGGCAAATGGTGCTGCAATCGGATATGTATCACCAACTACCGCCCACTGATTTAAACTACCAAACTGAGGCAGCAACATTACTTTACCCAAATCATGAATAAATCCAACCAAAGGAAACCATGACCAATCTGTAATATGGCTATAGAGAGATTTTAGAGTATGTTTGGCATATAAATCACGCCATTTCTCTGGTAATGCATCCCAAACAGTTGGCTTGAACAAAACTTTAATCTCTAAATCATCACGTAGCTCGGTATCATTTAACATTGCAAACTCAAAAATTGACTCTGCCGATTGATATGCGTGGACTACCTGAGGTAAATCATTGTCTGGATCACTTTCATCATGCACTTGTTCTAAAAGCTTAAATACTTGATAGACATCCATTTTGCCATGCGCTAACTGCGAGTATTTACGTTTGTTTTCCATAACAAAATCTACAGTCTGGTTGGTATGCATTTCGCGATAAGTTCGCTCCACCCGATCTTGAAATTTAGAATTAGTATAATTACGTAATTCGCCAAAATCATCACGGCGTTCAGTTGCAACTGCTTCCATAGTTTGCCTCCTAAAGCAAAAGTAATTTATAATTTATGCGCTTTTTTGACCCAATAAGCGCGTCGGGACACCTTTTTCAAGGTTTAATTCAATTAGTTCCAAAGATACACCTTTGGTTTCTGGTACTTTTAAATAAACATACACAAAAACTATTAGCGCTATTGTCCCATACATACTAAATGTTGCAGCGATACCTAAAGCATGCAAGATTGTCAGGAAACTCGCTGCGACTAAGAAATTTGCGCCCCATTGCACTGCCACCACAAAACTCATGCAAGTACCGCGAGCATGTAGCGGGAAAATTTCTGAGATCATCAACCAAAATAATGAACCAACGCTAATGCAATAACCAATAATATAAGTAACTAAACAAAATAATGCCAAATACGCAGTAGCACCGCTAATTGAACTACTAAGCAAAAATACCATCGTAAATAAGCTCAGTGCAGCAACCATTGAACCAATCAGTAAAAACTTACGTCGCCCTAAACGATCAATAAGCATTAATGTTACCACAGTGAAAACAAAATTAGTAATACCTAAGCCAAGGGTTCCAAACATTTGGGTGGCTGAATCTGAGAAACCAATTTGTTTCATAATGTGCGGACCATAATACATCACCGTATTAATTCCCATAAACTGCTGGAATATCCCAAGCAATAAACCAATGAATAATACTGGGCGCAATTTTTTACTAAATAGCTCGCTGAATTTAGCTCTATTGACATTTAGCGTGCTTTTGATTAATGACAGCTCATGCTCCGCCATAGACTTATTACCGCGAATTTTTTCCAAAATATTTAAAGCTAAATGGTCTTTACCTTTAGTTAATAGCCATTTAGGTGATTCTGGCATCACTAACATCCCAAGTGTCAAAATCAATGCAGGAATAATTCCACTAAAAATCATCCAGCGCCAGCTACCACTTTCTGTTAAAGCATAGTCAACTAAGAAAGCTAACACTTGCCCACCGGTGAGAAATGCACCGTTCCAAAGCACTAATTTACCACGAGAACTGGCTGGTGCAATTTCGGCAATAAACATCGGTGTCGCAAATGAACCCATCCCTACTGCAAATCCCAAAATAAATCTACCGATAATTAGATACTCAATCGAATGTGCTATTGCCGCAACTATGGTACCAATAATAAAAATTAATCCAGTTATCACCAATACTTTTTTACGCCCAAGATTATCGCTAAGCTTACCACATAATAACGCACCAAACAGAGCTCCAAGGACGCAAGCACTAACAACCATTTCGAGCTGAAAATTACTGGCAGCAAACTCATTTTGAATAAATGGCGATGCTCCAGCTATAATCGAAGTATCAAAACCAAAGAGTAAACCGCAAGTTGCAGAAATACACACCGTGACAAATAAATATGGATTTATTTTATTCATTCAATTATTTCCTTTTAAATTCAATCTAGTTATTTCATATGCAACAATTGCAAATTTAAGATATTTCCTCTGATTAATTTTCCGTCTCAATACCATGCTGTTATATTATTTTTCTACTTCGCATTAGATTAATGTTAACGCTAACATTAATCTAGCGAAATTCTAACACAATAATTTTTATGTTATACATAATCCGTTGCTGCAGCGCAGTATATTATGCTCTTTTACATTTATTAAATTAGGTTACACTAACTGGCTCAACATTCAGACAATGACATTGACAAAATAGCATGTAATGCTTGAAAAAAAAGGCGTTTTCAGGTATAATGTATAGAATTATTTGTTTGATTTTAATTTAAGAAAGGACTAGCAGATGAAACTAATAACAGTTCAAGATTTGGCGCAGATTGTACAAAAGCATGGATTTGATAATTATATGCAAGATTTGGTTACCTACTTGAAAGAGGATTTTGTGCGTTGGGAAGAGTTTGATAAATCGCCGCGCTATGTTTCTCATGTACCAGGTGGTGTTATGGAATTGATGCCAACTGCGGATAAGCAATATTTCTCATATAAATTCGTAAATGGTCATCCGGCTAATCCATTTGATGGTAAACAAACTATTGTTGCCGTTGGACAATTAGCCGAAATTAAATATGGTTTCCCGATTTTACTTTCAGAAATGACTGCCCTAACTGGTTTCAGAACAGCCGCAACTGCAATCATTGCAACTGAATATTTAGCACGTAAAGATAGTAGCGTTTTAGCTATTATTGGTACTGGTTCACAAAGTGAATTCCAAACTTTAGCACATAAATTAGTACGCCCGATTACAACCGTTCGCTATTTTGATATTGACCCTGCAGCAATGGATAAGTTTGAGAAAAACATGGCAGACAAAGGATTTAAACTAATCCGTTGCCAAAGCGCTGAAGAAGCATGTGCTGGTGCGGATATTATTACCGTGTGTACTGCTTGCAAATTACACGCAATTGTAGTTAAAAATGAATGGGTAAAACCTGGCGTTCACATTAACGGCTTAGGTGGTGATTGCCCAGGTAAAACTGAATTAGAAAAATCAATTTTATTCCGTGGTAAAGTAGTAGTTGAATTTACTGAACAGTCAATGGTTGAAGGTGAGATTCAAAATTTAACGCCTGAAGAAGTTAAACAAGTGTTACATGCTGAATTATGGGAATTAATCAATGGTAGCAAAGTTGGACGTGAGTCAGATGATGAAGTTACGATTTATGATTCAGTTGGTTTTGCTGTAGAAGATTTCTCAGTACTACGCTTAACTCATGATTTAGCCCATAAATACGGTATTGGTCATGATGTCGATATGATTCCGCCAATTAAAGATCCTAAAAACCTTTACTCAGTATTAGGTTAATTTTATGACTAAACGAATTAAATTAATTGGTAGTGCAATCGGTAATTGCGGACGCTTGAATGGTTGTGAGTCTTCTCCTTATCAAATCAGTAACTCCCTTGCCAATACTGAAGGAATTTTGTTAGATTCAGATGTGGTTGCCTACTCTGGTGGTAGCCACGATGTATTAGCACAACGTGAATTCTTTATTAAAGTGGCTCATCGTGCAGAGCGTGCAATTACTAAGGGCGTGTTTCCCATTTTCATCGGTGGTGATCACTCCTGCGCAATTGGGAGCTGGAGTGGAATTGCTTACAATTTGCAAAAACAAGATAAAGAATTGGCTCTAATCTGGATTGATGCGCATATGGATGCACACCGTCCAGAAACTTCGGAAACAGGTAATCTGCATGGTATGCCAGTTGCGCATCTACTAGGACACGGACATCGGGAGTTAACTTCGATTTTGACTGCGATGCCTAAATTAAAGCCAGAAAATATTGTGTATTTTGGAATTCGTTCATTTGAAAAACCAGAAGAAGACTTCTTGCAAAGCCTAGGTGTTAAAATCTATTACCAGCACATGTTGAATAATGAAACTTTTGAAGCAGAGTTTTTGTCTGAATTTGAGCGCTTAGCAAAACTCAGCAATGGCAATGTTGGAATTAGTCTGGACTTGGATGGGCTTGATCCTATAGAAATCGCAGCTGTTGGTACTCCAGTTGATGATGGGATTGGTAGCGGCGTATTCTTTGATGCAATGAGTAAAATTAATGTCAATGATTTGATCGCTTTTGAAATTGCAGAATATAACCCTTCATTGGATAAAGACCATAAATCAATGCATTATATGTTGCAATTACTCAAGTTATTAGTTTCTCGGATTCGTTATAATGCAGAATAAAGTTCAATTGAAACTTCTTGACGATAAAGTTAAAGATTATCTTCCACAATATGCAACCCAAGGCTCTGCAGGCTTAGACCTACGAGCGTGTTTGGATGCTCCACTTACTTTAAAGCCAGGACAAACTGAATTAATTCCGACTGGAATTGCGATTCACATCGAAGATAACCAGCTATGTGGAATGATTCTGCCTCGCTCTGGGCTTGGACATAAACATGGGATTGTTTTGGGTAACTTAGTTGGATTGATTGACTCAGACTATCAAGGGCAATTATTTATTTCAATATGGAATCGTGGACAAACTGAATTTGTCTTAAATCCATTAGAACGGATTGCACAACTGGTAATAGTTCCAGTTGTGCAAGTCGGTTTTGAATTAGTTGATGAATTTACCCAATCCGAACGTGGTGACGGTGGCTTTGGTAGCACCGGTAAGCACTAAGTCACTCAATGTGAGTTGTGTAACTCCTAGTAATATGAAACAATAGCTAGGCGCAGTACATGAGAAAGTACACGAGGAGCGCTGTAACAACGCTATTGCAAAATAGCCCTAGGAGTTATTAGAAATTTGTCAATTGCGACAACTACCCCATCTTCACTATTGGCAGGTGCAATAAAATCCGCAACAGCCTTTACTTCATCGCGCCCATTTGCCATAGCCACACCTACTCCAGCGCGCTCAATCATAGTTTTATCATTACCACCATCGCCACAAGCAAATGTTTCTTTCAGCGAAAAATTAAGTTTATGGCATAATTCTTCAAGTGCAAAAGCTTTATCTACGCCAAGAGGTGTAAATTCTAAAAAACAAGGCAAAGAACGTGCAATCGTACAACGATCAGCAAATAAAGAACGAGCAGTTAACTCAATCTGGTCTAGTCGTTCAGGCTTCGCTGCCCAAATAACTTTGGGAGTTAAGCTCGGATAGTTATCCAATACATAAGCTACGCTATTGTTTAACTTGGCCTCAAAATCAACAAACTCATTTCGCCTAGTTGTGATAATTTGCTCATTACTATAATAAATCGGCGAAATATCTGAATATTCATTAACGGCTGAATCTAACGCGGCTATAGTATCACTTGGTAATAAATGCTCCGATACATATTTACCGCTGGGAACATGGTAAATTCCACAACCATTATAAGAAATTATATAACCATCATTTTGATCCAAACCAAAAATCCGTGCGAGCTCCAGCATCCCAAAAGTTGGTCTGCCACTAGCTAAAACGACTTTAACCCCATGAGAAGCAGCCTCTTTAACTTTGTCAATTACCGTTTGGCTAATTGAACCATCTTCTTTAGTTAGGGTTCCATCAATATCAAAAAGAGCTAATTTAATCATAAAATCTCATACCAAAAATATTATTTAAAATAAACCTCTTGTATTGTTTACGAAAGAAGTTAGCGCACTGAAGCACGAATAACCAGCTCAGTTGCTAGTTGCTGCACTGGATTATCAATAACTTCCTGATTAATCAACGCAAACAATGCCTCAGCACCAAATCTCGCCATCTCTTCAATCGGCTTTTTTACCGTACTTAGTGCGGGGGTAGTAAATTGACAAATATCACTATCATTAAATCCAATGATTGCAATCTCATTTGGCACATTTAAACCAACTTCATTAATTGCCTTGAGTGCACCAAATGCCATTTCATCGTTGCTGCAAAAGACAGCATCAGGAATCTGTACATCTTTACTTTCATGCAAAATTACTTTCATCGCATCATAACCACCCTGAATACTAAATTTACCATCTTTGATTAAATCTGCAACTAGACTTATATTGCTATCTAATAATGCTTGCTGATAACCTTGCTGACGATCAATACTCGATTGAATTTTGGCTGGTCCATTAATCAAGGCAATTCGCCGATAATTATGTTCAATCAAAAATCTTACTGCACTTGCCGCACCACCAACCTCATCAGCAGTTACATTAATCAAAGACTCACGCTCAACCCGACGATTAATCACTACTAACTTAGTTCCCTGCGCTAATGCAAAATCAATAAAACTATCATCACTCTCTTGCTGACTGACAAAAATAACGCCATCTACCCGTGAGAGATTAAAATGTTCAAGACCACGCTCCAAATCTTTTACAACTAAATTATAATCTTTTGCCAAGGTCTGATAGATTCCATTTAAACATGCTTGCATAAAACTTGGGGCTGTTGCCGATGATAGAGTAGAAAATACAACACCGATACTATATTTACGATTCATAACCAAACTTCTGGCCTGTAAATTAGGGCGGTAATTTAACTCTGCTGCAATTTTCAGTACCCTATCACGAGTTTCGTCCGTTACCGCATTGCTACCATTTAGCACCCGAGAAACTGTCATATGCGAAACACCTGCTACCTTGGCAATATCTTTGATTGTTGCCGACACTATAAAGTCACTCCACTTTTAAAAATTGCTAATTCTCTAAATTGATTTATTTCATTATTTACCAATTTACCTTCGGCTATCTCCAATATATAGCTAATAAAATCATGAAGCACTTGTTCCATACTCTGATCGTCCAATAGTTTACCAGCATTAAAATCTATCCAATGCGGTTTTAACTCCGCAATTGCAGAATTTGTTGAAATTTTAATCGTTGGTACAAAGCTACCAAATGGCGTCCCTCGCCCAGTGGTAAACAAAACCATCTGGCAACCACTAGCAGCTAAAGCCGAAGAAGCAACTAAATCATTACCTGGCGCATTTAATAGATTTAGCCCATTTTGGGTTAGCTGCTCACCGTATTCCAAAACGCCCACCACTGGCGCAACGCCTGATTTTTGGGTACATCCCAGCGATTTGTCTTCTAAGCTGGAAATACCACCAGCTTTATTGCCTGGCGATGGATTTTCATAGATTTCTTGATTATGAGCGATAAAATAATTTTTAAAATTATTAATCAGCGCCACAGTTTTATCATAGACCTCTCGATTAATTGCGCGCTGCATTAAGATAGTTTCGGCACCAAACATTTCCGGCACTTCGGTTAAAATAGTTGAAGCACCTTGTGCCACCATATAATCAGAAAATGCCCCAACCAATGGATTAGCGCTAATTCCAGAGAACCCATCCGACGCACCACATTTCAAGCCAATTTTAAGCTCACTCAATGGGCATTCACTCCGCCGATCATTCTGCATCAAAGCATAAAGCTCATGTAATACCTGAACCCCAGCGGCTACTTCATCACTTACTTGCTGGCTAACTAAATATTTAACTCGGCTTTGATCATAATCGCCTAATGTTTTAATAAACTCAGGCATGGTGTTATTTTCGCAACCCAAGCCCAAAATCAATGCTCCACCACAATTGGGATGTAAGGCTGCTGCTGCCAAAATAGTTCGAGTATTACAATGATCATCACCTAATTGTGAACAGCCAAAACTATGTTTGAGAATATTGACACATTCAACATTATTGAGCGGTCCTACTTGTGCTAAAAATTTATCGCGAATACTTTCGGCAGTGCCATTAACACAACCAACTGTAGGAATAATCCAAAGTTCATTGCGAATACCAACTTTACCATTGCTACGTCGATACCCCATAAAACTACGCTGATCATTGACAAAGGCTAATTGCTTTAATTGTGGTTGGTAACTATATTCATAAACACCAGATAAATTGGTTTTCAAATTGTGTGTATGTACCCATGAACCCGCGGCGATTAATTCGGTGGCATGCCCAATTGGCGAACCATATTTGATAATATTTTCATTAGCTAAAATCTGGCTTAGTGCAAATTTATGCCCACGTTTAATCTCGTTTACTAAAGTAATCGACTGTCCATTATCCAGCTGACAGGAGGTTGCTATTGGTAAATCCTGCAATGCAACCGCAACATTATCGTCTGGATTAATTTGTATAAATTGTTTCATCATGTATCCAATTCCTCAACTAATTTGGCTAAGCCACCAGCCAAAATCTTTCCTACATACTTACCGATAGCTTCAGTAAGCTGTATACTTTTAGATAAATCAACACCCCACACTGATTCATTTCTTAAAAGCTGATTCGTTAATTTATCAATATTTTCATCTATCGCAAACTCATCCCATGAACTTTTAAAATAACTAATAAATTGTGCATCATCGACTAAATCAATCTGTTCACGCTCAGCGAATGAGCCACGATAGAAAACTAATAGCGCAGCTAGAGACAAAGTCAAATGTGCTGGAGCACGTTTAAATTGCGCTTGATAATCTAAAATAATCGGTAAATCACGGGTTTTGAATTTAGCCAGTGAGTTTAATGCGATGCTCATTAAGCGATGTTCAATGAATGGATTTGCAAAACGTTCTAATACATCATCAGCAAATTCTTCGCATTCGTGGGCTTCAATCTTGATGGTTGGTACAATTTCATTAAAAATCAATTGGCGGATAAATTTACCAACCCGCAGATCTTCAACTGCCTCACGAACGGTATCAATTCCCAGTAAATATGCAATGGGAACTAACGCCGAATGAGTTCCATTTAAAATCCTTACCTTTAAATCACGGTAAACTGTCAAATCACCGACTAATTTAACATTAAAGGCTTCTTGATTAAAGATTAACTCGTCTTTAATTTTTTCAGCATCGGCAATAATCCATGAGTAATATTGTTCAGCCATCGTTAAAAGTTTATCCTCATAGCCCAATTCTGGTGCATTTTTGGGGAATCCGGGTACAATTCGATCAACTAAAGTTGAGCAAAAATGATTGGCATTATTCAGCCACAGTTTAAAATCGTTTCCAAGCTCCCATAAATCAGCATATTGCGCACAAATTTGTTTAAGGCATAGCCCATTGTTTTCAATTAATTCACAAGGTAAAATTATAAATCCTTTGTTTATGTTGCCTTTTACACTCGTAAAGCGTCGATAAAGAAGCTGCACTAATTTAGCGGGAAAGGTACTGGCAGGCATGTCACTGAATTTATCTGTCGGATTAAAGACAATTCCAGCTTCAGTGGTATTAGAAATAATATATCTTACTTCTGGCAAATCTGCCAACGCTAAAAAAGCCTGATAATCAAGATTGGGGTTTATTGCTTGAGTCACACAATCAATAATCTGTTTTTCCTGAACTGCGACACCATCTTTGATACCTTGTAAAAGCAGCGTATACAGCCCATCCTGCTGATTAATTTGCGAAGCACCGTGGGGAGAAACATATTGGACAATTGCAACATTACCATTGAAGCCAAAATGTTCATTTGCGCTTTGAATCAGGTATTCCGCAAATGCACGTAAGAAATTACCAGCACCAAATTGAATAACTTTAATTGGGCGCAGTTCTGCCACTACAACATTGTGACGATTTAAAAGCATATTGGTTGACCTCCAGAATTAGTTATTAGTCGCAATCTCTGACTGATTAGCTAGCTGACGTTGCTGCAACTCTTCAACAATTTGATTGTATTCTCTGTCATTTAAAAAATACAACAGACCTAAAATGCAGGCAGCAATGCTCAAGGCAATCGCTGGATAAAGCATTAATAAACTCTTAATCCCCAATAATGCGGTAGTACTTTGCTGAATATGAGGAATATAGCCAACCAAAGTTAATCCGATTCCTGAGGCAAAACCTGATAACGACTGAGCTATCTTACGTGAGAAATTAAATGCGGCATAAGTAGTCGCAGCATTACGCTTGCCAGTTTTCCATTCACCATAATCGATCACATCAGAGACAAATGCCCAAGTAATGCCATTAGGAATACTAATTCCAACAAAAGCAATACTAGCCAAGATCGTGAAAGTTACTGGATTAGCGGGGAGCATAAAATTAATAATATCCGCAATAACACTAATTGAGAACCCAAGAATGGCAGCTTTCTTTTTACCAAAAACCTTTACCAGCCACGGCAAGATACTAATCCCGATCACTGAACAGCCAACGATAACAAAATTGATATACGCCATCAGACGCACATCACCTAAATTATACTGACAAAAATAAATCAGCATCGCGGTTTTAATATTGTAAGCAGAAATTGAAAACACAGTCATTAAAATTAGAACCAACAGTGGTTTATTGCTGGTAATCGTACGTATCAAATCCTTAGTTGTAATTTTACCTTGCTCATGAATCGGCACGACCTCTTTCGTCACTCGATAAGTGAAGAAAAATGCTAATACACCGACTAAAGACATAATCCCAGCAACCACCGGATAACCAATCCGCTCACTGGAAAATAAGCTGACTAACGGCATAAAAACCACGCCAGTAATTAATAGCGCGCTCAATGACCCAGCTTGGCGAAATGAGGCTAATTGTGTCCGTTCTTGTACATTTTGAGTCATCGAGGCACCCAATGAGCCATAAGGAACGTTGGTAAATGAGTATAATACGCCCCACGCCATATAGGTTGCATAAGCAAAAATCAGTTTACCCTGAACAGATGTATCTGGAGTGAGAAAAGTTATTACCGTTAATATCGCAAGAATTATGCTAGAAAAAAACATTACGGGTTTAAATTTACCATTACGACTAGCTTTACGCTTATCTATCCATGAGCCAGCTATGGGATCCATAAAAGCATCAAAAATTTTGGTAAATAAAAATACTCCACCTGCAGCAATCCCACTAATCCCACAGATATCAGTATAAAATTTTAATAAATATGCCTGACCAAGATCAAACATAAAACCATTACCAAAATCCCCCACGCCGTAAGCAACTTTTTCCTTAAGTTTAAGCTTAGCCATAATTCACTTTCTAAAGAATAAAATTCTAACTTAATCTAGCGCTCAACCGCGACAGCTTTGCCAGTAAATTCCATCAATTGTCGATAGGTCGGGTAGCCTTCGGTATCTCCGCGAACCAAAGTTGCCATTGCGCCAACCCCATTGGCTAGTTCTCCACATTCCTGCAAATCTTTACCTGCTAATACTCCAGCTAAAAATCCTGCAGCAAATCCATCGCCAGCACCAACGGTATCGATTAAGCGATGAGCATGATAACCAGCAACTGATATAATTTGTTTACCATCACTAATCATGCAACCATCTTTACCTAGTTTTAACACGACAATTTTACATCCCAGCTCATGAAAACGCGCACAAATTTCATCGGGCTGGCTTAGTCCTAACAAAAACTCAGCTTCATCAAGTCCAGGTAAAATGATATCAGCAAAGTTTACCATTTCCAGCAAAGTAGCTTTGGCTTCTTCACGACTCCATAATTTAAGCCGTAAATTGGGATCAAATGAAATTTTTACACCATGTTTTTTGGCATATTGAATTGCTTGCAAACTGGCAGCCTTATTCGCAGGTGATAGGGCTGGTAAAATTCCGGTTACGTGTAAAATTTTGGCACTTGCAATATAGCTCTCATTGATATCTTTTGCTTCCAGCGTTGTAACTGCCGCACCTTTGCGGTAATAATAAACATTCGGGTTAGAATTATGATATTGTTCTTTAAATAAGATACCCGTCGGCAATCCAGTATCAAATGTCACTTGCGATAGATCAATGCCCTCACCGCGAAGTGCGTACTGAACATAGCGCCCAAACTCATCATCACCCAAACGTGAAATCCACCCAGCTTTAAACCCTAAGCGCGAAAGCGCAATTGCTACGTTGGCTTCCGCACCACCAATTGATTTGGTAAAACTATGCACAAAGCGTAAAGGTCCGGCTTCAGCTGGACTAAAAATGACTAAAGCTTCCCCAAGTGTAACTACATCCATAATTAATCACCTCAAAAACTAAAATAATTTTTTGCATTATAATACGAAATATTCTGAACTAATTTTTTTAACTCATTTTCATCAGCCGGATACTCACCATTCTCAACCCATGTGCCGATTAAATTACATAAAATTCGGCGGAAATACTCATGGCGCGTGTAAGATAAGAAACTTCGCGAATCAGTCAGCATTCCAACAAAAGTGCCTAATGCGCCCAGATTTGCCAATGCTTTGAGCTGTTCTTCCATCCCATCACGTTGATCATTAAACCACCAGCCTGAACCCAGTTGAATTTTGCCCCGCGCCTCATGCCCCTGAAAACATCCCATCAGCGTCGCCAAGATATAATTATCGTTGTGATTTAAGCTATAAAGTATTGTTTTCGGCAATCCACCATGTTGATTCATCGCATCTAAAAGCCGTGAAAGCGGCATGGCTACCGGAGTATCATTTACCGCATCAAAACCAGTATCTGCACCGAGCTTGGCAAACATATGGCTATTATTATTGCGTGTCGCATTCATATGTAATTGCATTGCCCAATCGCGCTTAGCATATTGGTTTGCCAAAAAAACCAGTGTATGGCTGCGGAATTTAGTTTCCTCAAGTAAATCTACATGATGACCACTCAAAATCCGTTGAAAAATGGCACTGACTTCCTTATCATTTGTTTCGGCAAATGGTACATAATTAAGTGCATGATCTGAAACTTTACACCCAACACTATCAAAAAAATCTATGCGTTGGGTAAGAGCAGTTAAGAAATTATCGTAATTCTCAATCACAACACCACTAACCTCGCGTAATTTATTTAACCACACCAGATAATCAGCCGCATTGATATTTAGCGCCCGATCAGGTCGAAAACTTGGTAGAACCCGAGTACCAGTAAAACTATCTTTCAATGCCAAATGATCTGCCAAATTGTCAACTGGATCATCGGTAGTACAAATTGCTTCAACTTTAGATTGTTTGATGATATCGTGAACATTAAGTTTTCCGCTAGTCAGAATTTTATTCGCAGCTACCCAGATTTTATCTGCGTTAGCTTCATTCAGCACATCATAAATATTAAAGTAGCGTTGCAGTTCAAGATGTGTCCAATGATATAAGGGATTACCGATTAACTGCGGTAGCGTCTTCGCCCACGCGGTAAATTTGTCATAATCAGAAGCATTACCCGTAATATAATGTTCAGCAACCCCACAGCTACGCATTGCACGCCACTTATAATGATCACCAGCCAACCAGATTTGAGTTAGATTGGCAAACTGCTTATTTTCACGGATTTCACGTTGTTGAATGTGGCAATGGTAGTCAATAATCGGAAGGTCTTTAGCGTAATTATGAAAGAGATTTACTGCAGTAGGATTACTCAGCAAAAAATCATTATCCAGAAAGCTTTTCATTGTGTCTCCTTTAGACAAATATATTTAGAATTGATTATACTACAAAATAAAACTACTCCAGTTATAATAACGGAATTAAATTTAACTTAAGAGATAAATAATGAAACTCAATATAAAAAATTTGACAATGGTCGCGGCACTAACCTTAAGTTTAAGCAGCTGCGCAACTATTTTAGGTGGAAACAAATCAACTGCCGAAGCCAGTGGTGATGGGGTTGGTCCTGCAACTATTTCAGATGGTAGCCAAGTTTTAAGTAATGATAAATTTGAAGCACTAACTATTGGCGGGAGTTTTACTGGTAGTAGGCTGACTGTCATGAAAAACATGAATATTGAAAGTGATGCAATTTTAACCAAAGTAACGGTAAAAGATGATAGCGTAGTTGGCGGAAATCTGATTAGTAATGACTCAACTTATAAAGACACACTTAAAGTTGGTGGAAACTTGATCAGTAACGATAGTTATTTTGCCAAAGGAATTGAGTTTAACGGTACTCAGCTAGAATTAAACGAAGGCAGTAAAGTAATTGGTAATATCATCAGCACCAGCCGTAACCAAAGCACAATTGTAATTAATCACTCAACTGTTAAAGGCGATATTGGCTTTGCCGAATCAAATGGGCTATTGGTATTAAAAAACAAAGCGACCTTTAAAGGTCAGCTAATTAATGGGACAATGAAACAGGAATAGTATAATTTTCAAAATAAAAGTACCACGCACTAAGGCATGGTACAAACATTAAAATAGTCAGATTTTATTTAGATGCTTGCAGAGTATATGTTTTATGCTCCAAAGAACCTTCATGGTTCCAAGTAAAGTTCATGTCACCATTTGTGCCAAATTGCAGTTTGTCAAGTTTCTCATCCGTATTAATTACTTGGCAATCATTAGTCATACACTCTGGAGCCGCATAGATTGGACGACCAGCGACGACCGGATCAGAAGCAGCAATCCATGTACGCATCGCCCAAACATATGAATAACCATCATTTGCGGTGTAGCGCATGTAAGTAAAGAACGCTGAAGTGCCAATAACATCAAGGTCATAATAAGCATAATACTTCACACGATAAAGATCAGGAGCAGTTTTAGCAAAAATTTGTCGATCATATTTTGCATATTCACCATCCGTATTTTTGGATTTAGATTTCTCTTGTGATGTCCATCCATCATTATTTTTTGATAATCTCGTATCAATGCTTGGCGTGAAATAATCTGCATACACTATGAGGTTGCCAGAAGAATTTTTAAAATCTGCCGTAGCATAATCAGACGAATGATAATCACCGCTTGACGATGCAAGAACAGTACGATTTGCCCATGGAAATGCTTCATCTGCACCATAGCTGTTTCTTGATTTACCATCACCAGTAAAGAAACGTTCTGGGACTGGAACTCCCATTACATTAGTAATTTTACTATCAATTACTACGTCTTTAACATCATAGCTAACTGATTCATCTTTTTTACGTATTGGCTCTTGATAAGCATATTTAGATTTTATAGTTCTACCATTTAGATTATATTCAACATCAAGATAGCGTTTAGATTTGTCAGAATACCATTCTGTTACCTTGAAACCTGCTTTCTGTAGATTATCTACTGTACTATAAACATTATCATTTGACTCTATCCTGTTAAAGATAATTTTTGTCGGATTAATCAGATTAACTGTGGTGTCGAAAGCATCAAACTCAGGCGATGGTATAGGTTGCCAAACTGCAGTACGCTTAATTTCTGTTCGAGTATCCTCATTGAATACCGCATTAACATCATTATAAGCATATTTGGCTTGAGCACCGAGAATTACATTTTTTGCATATAACGTTGTGATGGCCAAATCGCACGAGCTACGTGCTTGAAAAACGCCACCAACTATATTATTGCCATTTCTACAAAGGTCTTGCATGTTGTTTACCAACGCATTGATATTTCCACCTGTGCCAATATCATTTAAAGCATCACGCATAGATTTTGAATCAGCGTAAACAAGACTTAAATCAATATCTAACTGAGGATCTTTCTTAATTGCTTTAGCAACACTTCCATATGAATCAATGATTGCTTTCAGCGAGTTACGTGGTTTACCATCAGCTCCATTGTGCTTAGCCAGAACGGTTGAATAATTAGATACCCAAGAGCTTATTTGATTGTCTAATTTTCTAACTTCAATCTGATTTTTAGTCGCAGCTAATTTATCTTGCTGTTGAGCAATCGCTTGCAACTTTTCATATGTGGCATCAATGGTATTTTGCATGGTGTTAAGTTGTTCTGATAATTTAGCAAATTGGTCTGCCATGAATTGGTCAGTATTATCTTTTGGACATGCAACATCTAAAACCTTGCTAAATAAATCTGCACCTTGTGACGCAAATGGAATTGACAATTTACTAAATATATCTAATCCATCGGTTAGATTTTTAGAGCACATAGGACTATCGCTGCTTGAACGAACGGTTGGTGTTGCTAACAAATTTAAGGTTTTTAGGTTAGCTTTTCTTTGAGCCTTTAGCTTGACCAAACGAACCGAGCTAGGGTTAGCTGGAACTGACTTGTTTTCAGCAAACTGAGCGGCTAAATCTGCGATAACTTTACTATCATCTTTCGAGTTACCCAATAAATCAAGATAGTAATCAGCTAATTCTTCATAAGGCGTTGCTTGAAGTGTTGTCGTAACAATATCTTGATCAATACGAGCATAACTAATCTTCGGATTTGCTATTTGAATCCTATTAAGCACATAAATACCAAGGCTACTCATACTCACACCAATATCATAACCCATAGCATTAGCAGCAGGTGCATCCTTAACCAAATAAGCAGAAGTAAGTTTATTATTAGTATCATAAAAGAAAAACGTAGTATTTTTATTCAGCACATTTCTATTTACCCGTAACCGGCATACATCACCAATAGCACAAATTTTACCTTTAGTACTTGTATAAAGTACTTTACCTGTTTTATCTTTTAATACTGCTGATCCTAATACAGTATTTGTATTATTAACGATTGCAACATATATAATTGCACTCTGAGATTTGGCGGTTGCAGCTGCTGCATTACCTTTGGTCTTTACATTACCATCATCTCCAGCTGATTTCCACGCATCCCACCATGCAGCATGAGCACTGAATGCAGCACACGTCAATAGTGTTACCAACAATGTTTTAGGTTTATTAAAGTTACTCATAACTAGAAACTCCTATAAAAAGTTAATTTCAGCAAAATTGCCTATTCCCAATTTAAGATTATAGATGATTAATTTATTTCTAACAATAGATGATTTTGTCTATTCACCGTAACCCTCAAGGTTAACCAATTGAAGTATATGATAATATACACTACAAAATGTACCACTATATATTTTATTACTTCAATACCTTAATTTATTCGGTGTTTAATGTTGTAATTTCCTACACAAATAATGTTTTGCAAGCGTAAAAATATTGATAGAAATTAGGCATTACTAAAAAACCACTTGCTCAGGCGCGGTTTAATAAGAATTTTTTACTTAATGATAAAAGACGATAGCGTGGTTGGTGGTAATCTGATTAGTAACGATAGTTATTTTGCAAAAGGAATTGAATTTAACGGTACTCCGCTCGAGTTAAACGAAGGCAGTAACGCAATTGATATATCATCAGCACCAGTCGTAAGCAAAGTATGATTGTAATTAATCACTCAACCGTCAAAGGCGATATTGACTTTGCTGAATCAAATGGATTGTTGGTATTAAAGAACAAAGCTACCTTTAAAGGTCAGCTAATTAATGGGACAATGAAGCAGGAATAAAGAAGTATCATAAATTTTGTATCAGATAAATAAAATCCCGCGACTATATAAGTCGCGGGATTTTATTTGATTAAGAAATTATTTTAATTTAATTTCTACATCTACACCAGCTGGCAAGTCTAACTTCATCAAAGCATCAATAGTTTTGTCTGAAGGTTCAACGATTTCCATAACGCGTAAATGCGTACGGATTTCAAGCTGATCACGTGAAGTTTTATTCACGTGTGGTGAACGTAATAAGTCAAAACGCTCTTTTTTAGTTGGCAAAGGAATTGGACCTTTAACCATAGCACCAGTACGTTTTGCAGTTTCAACAATCTCTTCAGCCGAACGGTCGATTAAAATGTGATCGTAAGCTTTAAGACGAATGCGAATATTTTGTCTTTGTTGAGTCATTTCTTAATCCTTTAAATTAAGCAGTGATTTTAGAAACTACACCAGCACCTACAGTACGACCACCCTCACGGATAGCGAAACGTAGACCTTCTTCCATCGCAATTGGTGCAATCAATTCTACGTTAATACGTACGTTGTCACCAGGCATAACCATTTCAGTACCTTCTGGTAAACCAACTGCTCCAGTTACATCCGTTGTACGGAAGTAGAATTGTGGACGGTAGTT
>SSGY01000149.1 GCA_008017145.1 Neisseriales bacterium | reverse complement strand
GCGTGTCCGGTTACTACCACTAAAACCATTTGCATAGTAAAGCCGAGTAAATTCCAAAACCCACTACCCCACATCTGCAAAAGATCTAAAGAAGAATGTGGCGTTAGAACTCGGCTTAGCGCAAAAACAATAATAGTTAAAATTATGGCAAAAACAAAAGGGTCTGGCAAATAACGCTGCACCAACGATGTAAAGATTCGGACAATGTAATTCATTGCTATGACCTTTTATTTAAAATAACAATAGTGTAGAAATTAACATTTGTTATGCCTATATTGTAGTTTGCTGCTTTTCTAACGTAATTTTCTCACGTAAGAACTTACTCACATCAGTCAATAACTCGTGGCTGCATAGCAAATACATATCATTGGGTTGCGCTTGAGTCAAAATATATTCAGTAGCCTCTAGTTCATTAGGAATAACTTTTAGCTGCGCTTCTGGATAACCTTGTTTAAGTAATTCGAGCCTAAATAATTCTGGCATCTCGCCTAATACACTACCACGAAGCGACTCTTGAAACTCTTTAATCACGACTAAATCAACTTTATGTTCAAGGATAATCTTGACAACCTCGGGGATAGTTTCTTTTCTATCTGCAGTATTACCATACATTAACCCCAAACGCCCATTTAAACCATGTAATTTACGAAATCCTTGTGCTAAATCAAGAATATTACGAAGCCCTGCTGGATTATGTGCAATGTCGACCACCAAATGTCCCGCTCGTTTAGAGTGATAATAATTCCAGCGCCCAAAATTTGACCTAGCATCCGCACCAAACTTAGCCAGACCAAACATAATTTGTGCCGGAGTTAAACCCAGCGCGAAAGTAAGCGCGGTAGCATGAAGTACATTTTCATAATTATAATGAGCCAAACCATGGACAGTAATCGGAATCTGTGTAATATTATTTAAACGATGTAGTTCATTGGAAGTTTGAATCACAATCTGCTGATTATCCAAATAAACCACAAAGTTATTTGCAGTTACAAATGGTTGAATTTCTTCTGAAGTTAATTTAGTAGATAAATATGCTTTGCGCTGGTTATCCAGAGGAAGCGCGCGAATATGTTCATCATCCAAATTAATAATCGCAATACCATCCGCTTTTAAGCCATTGTAAACAATTCCTTTAGCCGCCGCCAAATCTGTTAAATTTTCAATGCCGCTCTGTCCAATATGATCATGAGAAATATTGGTAACCGTTGCAGCTACAGCATAATTAGGTAATAAACCACGCTTTATCATACCACCGCGTGCTACTTCTAAAACCGCGACTTCTACTTTGGGGTGCATAAGAACATACTGATGCCCACTTGGTCCTGATAAATCACCCTCAGCAACTAATTTATTATTGACCATCACCCAATCGGTTGAACAATAGCCTGATACCAATTTAGCTTTACGACAAATAAACTCAGTCAGCCGTGTTGTTGTGGTTTTACCATTAGTTCCTGTAATTAGCACACTTGGAATATCAGCAATTTTTTTCCAAGGTATATCTGATAATTTGGTAATATTATTGAGTTTACTTCTAAATTGATGGATTCCACTACCTAAGATTAACAGGTCTTTATGAACAAAAAAATTAATCTGTTTTTGTCGAGCTTTAGCGTATACTTTACGCAACAATAGCTGCTGATTTTCATTAATCATGGCTTTAAAACGTCGTTTAGAACGCTCAAATTTAATAGAAATATCGTCGTCAATTAAGTCTACAATGTCATACCATACCCAATCTAAAATCTCACAAGCAACCATCAATAAATCATATGGATAACGAATTGCAACATTAAAACCATTGGAAAAAGTAATTGCTTTAACCTCATAATCCTTAATCGGGAGAGCTGACAACAAACGTTTTAACTCACTGACATAAAGCTCGGCAATTGATGAAATATTTTCTTTTAATTCAACATCAATAACAGCTCCAGCTTCACTAAAAAACCTGCTTCGCCCAAGTAAACGAGACGAAAAATATTTGGCATCATATAAACGGCTCAAATTCCTTACTCCATCATTAAAAAATTTTGAAGATTATAGCATAAATTATCTTATTTCTAAAGTTGCTCTGCAGCATTATCAAGCATATTTTCTACCTGGTTAATAATTTGTAATATGCGCTCCTTATGAATATTAAGCTCAGTAACTTTACCACCAAACATATTCACAATAAGCTTAAGTTCATTAATTAGCTCGTGTTTATCTGGCGTCCATTCACTATGATTAACCAATTTAATTTCCGTACCATGCCGCGTACAAAAATTAGCAAACCACTCATAGCCAAATCTAACCAAACGATCTTTATGCGCAAGAAACAAGATTTTAACTTTACCCATTTCAATTTGCTCCAAGAGCTGGTTAAATTGTTCACGTTGATAATTTAAACTGCTATTATGATCAATATACCAATGTGTAATTTCCAAACTACAAGTCTTGGCGTAGTTATTAATCAGTTGTTGCTGCAACTGAATATCATCAACTTGCAACGCACAGGAAGCTCGACAGTATGCTACTATTGACGAGTTCTCAAGCGCATGTACCCCCTTATATTTGAGATATTGCTGTTTGGTATAATAGCGTCGATTGGTACTTGAACGTTGGGCAACCAGCCTACCCTGACGATCCCAACGCTGCAAAGTTAAGACCGATTTACCGATTAAAGCAGCAAATTCATGCGGTTTGTAAGTATCATTTGACATAATCCACCTCAACAGAATATATTCATAGTGTATACATTTTAACATTAATTGAGTTAATTACTCAGCTATAAATTACACACTCAGTTTCAATATGCTAGAATTTCAAGGTTCAAATTTTTAATCTTATTCTATTTAGGAGCAATCATGAAATCAGTAGCAATAATTTATCACAGCGGTTATGGACATACAGCAAAACAAGCACAAGCAGTATTAGATGGAGCTAAAAGTGTAAATGGAATAGATGCTCACTTAATCAGCGTTACAGATGTTGAGCAACATTGGGAAGATCTAAACTCTGCTAACGCTATTATCTTTGGTTCACCAGTGTATATGGGAAGCATTTCTGCAGAGTTTAAGAAATTCATGGAAGCTAGCTCTAAACTATGGTTCACCCAAGCATGGAAAGATAAACTAGCGGCAGGTTTTGTTAATTCAGCTAGCTTTAATGGCGATAAGCAAACCGCAATTATTCAACTAGCAACTTTTGCAGCACAACATGGAATGTTATGGGTTTCTCTAGGATTATTACCCTCAAACAGCTCAAAATCAGAACGCAACGATCTCAATCGAATGGGGTCATCATTAGGTGCATTTGCTCAATCAGACTCAGATCTTGGTGCCGATGTCGTACCTCCTCTTGGTGATTTAGCAACCGCGCGTTATTTAGGGCAAAGAGTTGCCGAATTAACTTTACGTCAAAAGTAGTATAAAATGGAAAAAACAATTATTCGTGCAGAAAGTCGTGGACATGTTAACTTTGGTTGGCTGGATACTTGGCATACGTTTAGTTTTGGCGAATATCACAACCGCGAGCGCATGCATTTTGGTGCGCTCAGAGTTGTTAATGATGATTTCATTGCCGCGGGAGGAAAATTCCCCCCTCATCCACATAATAACATGGAAATTATAACCATTGTTTTATCTGGTAAAGTCGAACATCAGGATAGCTTGGGTAATAAAGAATATATCAAAGCCGGAGAAATTCAGGTAATGAGTGCGGGTAGTGGAATTGTTCATAGCGAAGCAAATCCGTCTTTAGAAGAGGCATTAAGTCTTTTTCAAATTTGGATTTATCCTCGTGAGCAAAACCTCGCACCTTGCTATGCAACGCGTAATTTCATTTCACAACTCCAAACACTAAAAAACCAATGGCAGTTACTGGTATCACCATTGCAAAACAATGAGCAGCTAATGATTAATCAGGATGCTTATTTGTCACTTGGTGAGTTCGACGACAGCACTATTTTGCACTCATATCAGCTAAATTCAAGTACAAATGGTTTATTTCTTATGGTAGTTGAAGGAAGTATCAAAATAGAGAATGAGCTACTAGAGCCTCGAGACGCTATCATGGTTGTTGATGCCTATAAGCTACAATTTAAAATTGAAAAAAGAACACGTATTTTGGCAATTGAAGTTCCAATACTTCTTCGTTAGCAACTGATGCACAGTATATGTTAACCTTTTAGGATGAGGGCATTGACTTGCCCCATCTAGCCTATAATGAGAGTACTTTCTTAAATTCCAAATTTAATTTGTCGTAAATGTACACGGTAAATCAGATCATCTACTTTTCATAATTATCAGGTGTTCAGCAAGAAATATATTCTACCCTCGATAGTTTATAAAACAACTACATTAAATATATATAGCTGAATATGAGTTTAATTATATAATGTCTAATGCTCGTACTAAATTAGTAGTTATGTCTGCTAATAAGTTAAGTAGCTAAAATTTTTCAATATCTCAAAATACGGAAAATCATAAATGAACTCATCACATGCCTCAATTCATAAAAATAAATGTTCCCTTAAGTATCTGATTAAAGTAGCACTCATCTCATCAGTTCCATTCATAAACTTTGCCAATGCTAGTGGCATCGCTCAGGTATCGACAAGTTTAAATGGAGCTTCATTGTTGGGACAAGAAATGCCGACTGAATTATTAACCTTTAAAATTTGGCTCAAACCCTCAAATAAACAAGCGCTAAAATTATTCCTCAGCAATCTTTATAATCCAAACTCTCCGGAATACCATAAATTTATTTCAAGTTCTGAATATGCCCAAAAATTTGGGACATCCACTCAAGATATTTCGACTGTCAAAAATTATTTAGTCAATGAGGGATTTACGGTAACAAATATCGCAGGAAATGGGGCTTATATTGAAGCAATTGGGAATGTTGCTAAAATTCAACAAACTTTTAATACTCAAATCAATAATTACTTAACTAAAAGCGGAAAAGTAGTTTATAGCAATGACCGAGCGATAACCCTCGATCAAGAGATTAATGACAAAGTATCATTTATAACTGGACTAGACAATGTATCAAAAATGCGTCCTCAGTATGTGGCTACTGGTGCATTACCTAATGCAATAGGAATGCCAGGAACAATGCTTCCACAATTAATGCAAAAAGCATATGGGGTCGATAAACTACATGCCAACGGTTTAAATGGTAACGGACAAACGATAGCTATTGTTGATGCATATGATGACGCTACAATTGAAAATGATCTAAATGTTTTTAGCAGTCGATATAATCTACCTGCATGTACTTCCGCTAGCGGCTGCTTTACCAAATTAAATCAATATGGTCAATTATCACCATTGCCAGAATCTTTTCCAGCAGGAGATGATTGGAGTGCGGAAATTAGTTTAGACGTTCAATCGACACACACAATTATTCCAAGTGCCCAAATTATTTTAATTGAAGCTAATAGTAATAATAATGATGATCTATATGCGGCAATTAATACAATCGTAAATAAGCAACTGGCAAATGTAATATCAAATTCATATGGTGGTGCAGAAGCAGCTGATTCACCACTAGAGTATATCCTCATGCAAGCAGCAGCTCAGGGAATAAGTGTAAATTTTTCTTCTGGAGATAATGGAGATAATGTTGGTACTCAAACGAGCACACCATCAGTTGATTACCCTTCCTCCTCATCGTGGGCAACTGCAGTTGGCGGTACCAAAGTTCAATTAAATCCAAATGGTAGCTATAAATATGAAACTGGCTGGGCATGGCCGTGGGAAGATGTAGGGTCAACAGGGGGACTAAGTCAGTACTACACCGCACAAAGCTGGCAACAACAAGCGATTTCGACAGTGAATGCCACAGGATACGGTTTGGTTGGAAACAGACGAGCTGTCCCAGATATTAGCTTAGATGGAGATCCTTTTTCTGGATTTCCCGTTTACGATACAGCAGATGGCACAGCTTGGCGGCAAATTGGAGGTACAAGTTTAGCCTGCCCTCTTTATTCTTCGCTTATTGTAATTGCCAACCAGGCTAGAGCTGCTAGGCAAATGCCAACAGTAGGTCTAACAACACCATACCTATATAAAATGAGTTATTCTCAACACCAAGGATTAGCGCCTATTACCAATATTGTCGCACCTAAATACACTCAATCGAGTGTGCTTGGGGCAAATCCTGGCTGGAATGATATTACTGGACTTGGATCACCATATGGTCCTACTTTCATTCAATATTTAGTTAATAACCGTTAGAATAAATGGAAATAAAATGAACAAATTATTGCATACATTATTCTTTAGCGCCATTGTTGGATTAATCAGCGGATGTAATGGATCTTCTTCTAATAGCAGCACCAACACAAATAATTGGAACCTAGTCGGAGGGAGTATCCCCGGTAGTAATATTATCCTAAATTCAATCGCGTATAGTAGCGGGCAAATATATACCGGAGGGAGCCTAGATGTCAATAACCCAGCCGTTTTTAACTTTATAAACTCATGGCAAATTACAGGCGGTAATTATCTACCAAATCCATACGGCGTTACAGAACAGGTTAATTCAATCGCAATTGATACTAATAAAATGCTGTATGTAGCAGTTAATGCAACTACGCCTGGTTCTTTTGGTGATCGTCCAACTGTAGGCTATTTGGCAAGTAATGCAGGGAATAATGGATCATGGCTCATTTTAGCAAATGAGAGTTCGGTACCAGACAATGGTGGAATAAACTCAATTGCTGTAAGCAATGGGACAGCTTATGCGGGTACTGGTGGCTATGATTTAAATAATAATTCGTACTATGGGCACGTTTATAGTTGCGCTGGTGCACAGAATCCATGGCAAGAAGTTGGTGGTGAAAGCGTGCCAAATGGAGGTGAAGTATATTCTGTAATATTGTCTAATACTGGTTCGGTCTACGCTGGTACTGGTGGCTATGATTTAACGAATAATAGTAGTTTTGGAAGTGTTTATGTAAGTATAAATAATGGCAATTGGCAACAGGTCGGCGGAGGCGCTACTCCGGATAGTGGTGTAGTAACCTCATTAGCGATTTCAGCTACAAATCAAATTTATGCTGCAACTTCGAATAGTAATGTTTATTTAAGTACAGGAAACAACTCCTGGAGTGTATTTGGCGGAGGAAGTTTACCTGATAATGGTTCAATTACTTCAATTAATTTATCCACCAATGGATTAATTTATGCTGCTACTAATAACGGAAATATTTATGCTGCATCTATTAACCAACCATGGCAATTAGTAGGTGGTGGTGGAATGCCTGATGGTTGGTATGCTAACTCCATTACTACAGCTTCAGGAATAATTTACGCAGCAACTCAAGGCGGCAATGTTTATAGCACAAGTATTATTCAATAATATTATATGAATTATTTGACCAAAACAAGCTAATATAAAAAAATGCGGCTGTATTATAAAATACAACCGCATTTTTAGTATACACCTGAAACTACTCAGATTTATAAATTAATGTCATTCCAGTGCAATTAGTCAACCAATGCTTCTGCATTTTTTTCAACATCTTTCACCATATTTTGAATAGATGATCTACGTTTATCTTCTTCAGTCATATCCAAAGTTAACGCAATTGTGTTTTCTAAATTAGTTACTGGAGTAGTTTTACTTGCATGATTTAGTGTTGTCATGATTATTCCTTCTATTAAAAAGTTAAATTAATTCAGGGCATAAAGTGTAATACAAACACCATTCAAAACCCCAAACGCACGCCATTCTAACACATAAAACCATTACATGCAAACTAATAACAAAAATAACACCCACCCACTTTGAATGGTTACAAACTACATATCCTTAATTTCCTTGTAGCTATATACCTTATTCTCTAAATTATCTAAAGTTGGCTTCAAATCAATAGAGTAGCCATCAATCTGATTTATTTCTTGAATACCATCAATGTGCATATTTTTGGCTTTATATATTGGTTTGTTAATTGCTACATTTTTTGCTTCTGCAGCAGTTTTTGCGGCTATTAAAAATTGAGAATGAAGCTCGTACATACCAACCTCATAATCGTAATAGCCAACATGTATAATAAATAGTTTCATAAAGTTACCCTCTTTCAATCATCAAAAAATTATAATAAATTTGTTTTATTTTAATCTGCCTACTGTAGGCACTGTGCTCCGTATTTAATTATGAAAATTTAACCACAATACAACAAAAGCATATACCAGAGATGATAACACACAATATTTAAACTTCACAGATCAATTAATCTTCATATACAGACTATTACAATAAATATAAGATACCACCATATTTTATAGTAAATTCGAATATATAAATAATATACGTATTTAAATATTATTTACGAATAATATGATACATATTGAATTTACTCTCACGTATTATATTGCCTTATAGAAAATAACATTCAAAATATTCGATTATTTATTATTTTATAGAATTTAATAAAAATACATAAGGATAACATATTGCAAGCGAATAATTTAGCTATGATCCAAAAATTATATCAACAGCCTTTTTTAGAGTTAATCTACCAAGCAGCACAGGTACAAAAAGATAATTTTAAAAGTAGTGATATTGAAATGTGTCAATTAATCAGTGTCAAAACTGGTGGTTGCCCTGAAGACTGTGCTTATTGTTCACAAAGTAATCAAAGCGAGAGTGAGATAAAACTTAATCCATTGTTACCAGTTAGCGAAGTTGAAGCAATCGCCAAGTCCGCCAAGGAGCGTGGTGTTAAGCGGATTTGTATGGGAGCGGCTTATAAATATCCAACATTAGCCGCTATTGGGCGCAGCTGTGAATATATCGCCGCAATCAAAAAACACGGCTTAGAAACCTGTGCCACATTGGGTAGCCTAACTGAAGCGCAAGCTCTAACCCTCAAACAAGCAGGACTAGATTATTACAATCATAATATTGATACCTCACCTGAATATTATTCTCAGGTAATTACCAGTCGAACCTTTAATGATCGCCTGGATACGATTAATCATGTTGGTGCAGCCGGGATTAAAGTCTGCTGTGGTGGAATTCTTGGTATGGGTGAATCACAAGAGGATCGAATTAGTTTTATTCATGCTCTGACAGTTCTCCCCTACGCACCAAGCTCAATTCCAATCAATATGTTGGTAAAAATCCCCGGCACTAAATTAGCGGAGGTAGCTGATTTGGATAAATTTGAATTACTACGCACGATTGCAACAACTCGAGTTTTATTTCCAGCTACACGAATCAGACTCTCGGCTGGTCGCGATCAATTAAGCGAACTTGAACAAGCGCTGTGTTTTTTAGCTGGAGCTAACTCGATTTTCTATGGCGATAAATTACTGACTGCACCAAATAATGCGCGCCATGCCGATTTGGAGTTACTCGCGAAATTAGGTAGCACTAATGTTCAGCTGGGATAATTTCATTCAGGAGCAAACCCAACAGCTTCCTAATCTACGTATATGGCGCGCTAAAACTAGGCATGATCCTCGCTATTTGCAATTAGCTGAACAAAATTTGCTTAATTTTGTCAGTAATGATTACCTAGGTCTCAATGGCGACCCTCGTTTGATTAAAGCATTGCAGGATGGTGCGACACGTTATGGTAGCGGCAGCACTGGTGCACCATCGATGAGCGGTTATAGCCAAGAACATGCAAAATTAAGTCTCAATCTAGCTGCTTGGTTAGGTTTTGAAGATTGCTTACTATTTAATAGCGGTTATCAACTTAATGTAAGTTTATTTAGTGCATTAGTAAATAGCAACACTCATATTTGGTTTGCCAAAAATAGTCACGCTTCACATATTGATGGAATTTTACTCGCCAAAGCTAAATTCACTACTTTTACACCCGAACAAATCTCTTTAGTGGTTCGTGCGATTGAAACAGATCCGATTAAACTGCATATAATCTTATGCGAAGGCAGCTTCAGCATGGATGGTAGCTGCAATTATCTGGCACAGTTATTAGAAATAAAGCAAAAATTTCCACAACAGGTTCTATTAATTATCGATGATGCGCATGGGGTTGGTGCGCTGGGACAATCTGGTTATGGAACACTGGAACAGCAAGGACTTGATCATCGTCAGGTAGATTTATATATTGGGACACTCGGTAAATCCCTTGCTAGTCACGGTGGTTTTGTTGTCGGAAATGCAGCACTCATTCATTATCTACGCCATAGCGTGCGCAGTCAGATTTTTAGTACGATGTTGCCACCAGCACAAGCTGCGGTCAGTAATGCAGCGTTAGCAATTATTCAAAGTGGCGAAGGTATACAATTACGTGATAAATTAGCTCAAAATATTGCAACTTTTAAACAACTTGCACTTACTTCTGGGATAAATATTTATCAAGCGGAAGAAAATATCTCAGCTATCCAATTAGTTATGCTGAATGACCTTAGCCAATTAAATCTGCTGCACCAACACTTATTGGATAGACAAATTTTAGTCGGCAAAATCGCATATCCAACGGTTGCAAAAAATACGCCACGGCTCCGCATCTCGTTAACTAGCGCGCATACTTACGACGACATAACTAAATTAGTGGCTACTCTGGCAGAAAAATATCATCGATGAACTCAGTAACTACCCTAGTAATTGGCGGTTTTGTACTCTCTGCTAAGCCGTTAGAATTCATTACCAGTCAACTTAAAAACTATCACTACATAGATGTTAATCAGTTGCTACCAGAGTTTACGCTTCAGTCTCAAGCACAAATCATTATCAGTCAACATGTCTGCGATAAACAAAAAGTCCAAATTATCGCTTATTCTTGTGGCGGTTTACTGGCATTAACACTATTGCAATTAGCACCAGATAATATCCACAAATTAGTTATGTTAAATTCAACCCCATGTTTTATGGCACAAGAGAATTGGCAGGGAATTAGCAATGCTAATCTGCAACGTTTGCGCCAACGGCTGAATAAACAAACACTCGCAGAATTTACTAACTATTTTACTGCTCTAGCGGCACACCCTGAGAGTATTGATCAAAAAGACGCACGGCAATGGCAAAATTTAGAGGCTAATCGTGACACGCTTATAATTTGGCTAGAATTAATCGAACAGACTGATTTACGCCCTCTTGCCGAAAAATTTGCAGCACGGATTGTATGGATTAATAGTGCAACTGACTCCCTAATTCCCAATCCTGCACAAAATATCAATCACCAAACAATTGATAATTCAACTCATTTACGAATGAATCCTAATTATCTGCAATACATATTTGAAGTAATTTCTCATGAATAAGCTTAAGTTAATTCAGCAAAATTTTGATCGTGCCGCGGTTAATTATCTCAAGCTGGCTAAACTACAAAATACCACCGCGCAAAAATTAGTCGCGCAGATGAGCAACTACCTTAATTCTCCAGAGCAAATCATTCTTGATCTCGGTTCTGGTACAGGAACATTTAACCATCAAGTAAGTACACCATCAAATTTGATTATTTCGCTAGATCTCAGTCGTGCCATGCTTAAGCAAAATCATTTGGTACCAGCAATAAATGCCGATGCTGCCTTTATCCCGCTAAAAGATAACTCAATTGACATAGTTATTTCCAACTTAATGTTACAATGGCCTGAAAATAAGCAAAAAGTATTTGGCGAAATTACCCGCATTCTCAAACCCAATGGCGTTTTAGTTTTCACAACATTAACTAAACCTAGTCTACATCAGTTGATCGATAGTTTTGCGAATATTGATAATCAAAAGCATACGTTAGACTTTTTGAGTAGTACAGAATATCAAGATCTATTGGTTGATTCTGGTTTTATAATAAATGATCAACAGCCATGGTGTGAAACTTTTTATTTCAGCGATATTTTAAGTTTATTTCGGCATTTTGGTAAAAGTGGAACTTCACTACCCGCGGCACAACGTAATGGTTTAGGTGGTAAAACTACCATAAATAAACTAGAGCAAATTTATCTACGTGATAAGGATGGGTTTGCTCTTAGTTATCATTATTTAATGGTAACTGCTCACCCTATGCAGTAATAGCTTCGTCACAAGGCTCCTCATGTACTTCTCATGTACACTACGTCGCCTTGTTCCTAACTCTTACAGCATATTGTGGCAGTTATGGGTAAGTATACTCGTCGCGCTCACAATTCTAGCGTTGTCGCATTGCTAAAAAAGACTCTTTATGTAGTTCATCTACACCTCGTCGCCTTTTTTATCAACACTCCTAGCTATAATCGCGATCACTTAGAGTATATACATAAAAGTTCAACGTATGAGCGTTCAAAGTATATTTACATTTAATGTTAACGGCTAATAAAATGGAGTAATTAATGCATAAATTTCACATCATCGGAACCGATACCTCAAGCGGTAAAACACACACCACGGTACAACTCATGCAATATCTGATTCGTTCTCAACACAAAGTCGCGGCACTTAAACCGATTGCCAGTGGAACTATGCCAAACAATGCTATTAATGAAGATGTCGCGCAACTACTGGCAACTACTAATTCTCAGCTTGCGCCACAACAAATTAACCTAATTACCTTTACTCCACCGATTGCGCCACACATTGCTGCAGAAATGGAAAATTACCCATTGAACGCAAAGAGTGTCAATTCGTTTATCGAAAACACTCAGCTTGATGTTGATTATCTTTTTATTGAAGGGGTTGGCGGGGTTATGGTTCCACTCAATCAAAATGAAACTTATTTAGATTTATTGCAAGTTTCACCCTACCCGATTATTTTAGTTGTCGGAATGAAATTAGGCTGTCTCAATCATGCGCTATTAACTGCTGCAGTTCTTAAACAGCAAGGACTAAAGCTTGTTGGTTGGATTGCCAATCAAATTGATCCACAAATGGAGTATTATCCACAAAATCTAGCTTATCTATCACAAGCACTAGATGCTCCGCTGATTGCTGAGATTCCCTACCAACAAGCAATTCAGACTACCAAATTTTTCACGGAGCTTTTCCCATGCCTTTAATCCACACTTGGTTACCTGCAGCTACACCTGATAGCGACAATCCATTACAAATTATTGCAGCAGAAGGTCCCTACCTTTATACTCGCGATGGTCAAAAGCTCTATGATGCCATTTCTAGTTGGTGGTGTAAACCATTGGGACATCGCCATCCATTAGTTAAAGAAAGTTTGGAAACACAGCTAAAAATATTTGAACATCATTTGCCTGCCAATGCCTATAATGCAACTATTGAACAACTATCAACTCTGCTAGTTAGTATTTTCACCCAAATGGACAAGGTAATATATGCCAGTGATGGCAGTAGTGCAATTGAAATTGCTATGAAATTAAGTTATGAAACACGGGTTTTGCAAGGAGAAGCTAAGCGCTGTAAATATCTGGCATTATCTGGTGCGTATCATGGTGAAACTATTTTTACGCTTGGCGTGTGTGGAATAGCTAATTACACGCAGAATTATCAAGCATTAATTAGTCAAAATTTGTTTATTGAAGATATCGTTTACGTTGACTCACCGCAAGATCCTGCGTGGGACAATGTACCATTTGACAGTGATAAATTAGAGCAATTTTTTAATCAACACGCTTCACAAATCACTGCACTACTAATTGAACCAATCGTTCAAGGTGCTGCCGGACTTAAAATTATCAGCCGTGATTATTTACGAAAGTTAATCAATCTGGCACGCGCTCATGGCATACATATTATCGCTGATGAAATCATGGTTGGTTTGGGGCGCTTGGGGTATTTCTCAGTAAGCAAGGAATTGTTGGGCATCGAAGCAGATTTAGTCTGTTTTGCCAAACATTTGACTGCAGGTAGCATCCCAATGAGTAGTGTCGTGGTTAATCGTTCAATTAGCGATATTTACCGTAAGCATAAGCAAATTTTCCCGCACTCACACACTCATAGCTGCAACACGCTAGCGGCTGCCGTGGCAGTTGATTATCTCAGTTTACTCCAAAACTCAAACATTCTCGCCAATGTTCGCGTAGCAGAGACAATTTTAATTGAGTTTAATACTAAACTCAAACAACGTTTTGCCTTCATAAGCAAGGCACGAGCAATTGGAGCAATTGCAGCTTGGGAATTAAACTTACCACCTAAACAAATAAAACTAGTTGTTTCACTTGCTAAAGATTTAGGAATACACCTACGCCCGATTGGCAATATAGTCTATTTACTCCCACCAATTTACAATATTTTAGAAGATTTGAAGCTTTTGCTGCCTAAAATTGAGGAATTATTTAATAATTTTAAATTTAGCAAATATTGAGATTAACCAAATACAAAACACCATCCAAAGAGTCGTAGTGAGCAGTAAATAAATACCAAAAACTCTCCTTGCCTCTAAAGTTTTTGATATAATCGCCGCAATAATAACCATCTTAGATAAATTTTGAATATATCGAATACATGAAATTTGCCATTTTTGAAGACTGCATAAACCACACGCAAGCCACTAGTTACTACTTTAGTGACCCACGAGCTGAAATCATCGCGCATAGCCAGCATGAGTTTGATATTGCGCTGGAGCAAATTGAGCATTATCGGACTCAAGGTTTTTATATCGCTGGTTATATTAGCTATCATGCAGCAAGTGCTATTTATTCCAAGCTAAAGCTAAAACCCAGCACTCAACCACTTCTGCATTTTGTTGCATTCGCTCATGCTCAAAAATTTGCTGCACAGGATTTAATTCAATTACGACCAGAGCTTATCCAAGATAATCCCCTGATTAAATTTAACTACCTCGAACTGACTTCTGACTATAACGAATATCAACAAAAATTTGAGCAAGTGCAACAACAACTACAATTAGGCAATACGTATCAACTAAATCTAACCGCACCGCTGAATATCTCTACGCAAGAAACAGTTAATCCACTTAATCTGTATTACCAGCTAAGTCGCAGCCACCCAGTTCGCTATGCTGCATATTTGCCATTTGGCTCAACAACGACTATTTCTATTTCTCCTGAGCTATTTTTCAAAAAAGTTGATTCTACGATTAGCGTTCGCCCAATGAAGGGAACGATTCAGCGTGGAAATACTCCACAAGAAGATAAAATCAAGCGTAATTTTTTGAGTAGTGATGCCAAAAACCGCGCCGAGAACTTAATCATCGTCGATTTACTGCGCAATGACTTAGCCAAATTTTGCCACACCAGCTCAGTTAAAGTACCAACTTTATTCGCCATTGAAGAATATCAAAGTTTATTTCAAATGACTAGTTCAATTGAAGGAACTATTGACAATGCAACACATTTTGCAACAATCATCAAAGGGCTCTTCCCATGCGGCTCAATTACTGGTGCTCCTAAGCTTCGTACCATGCAGTTG
>SSGY01000032.1 GCA_008017145.1 Neisseriales bacterium | reverse complement strand
TTATGTCTATATTTCTAATTCGGATAGTACAACCGTATCACAGTGCCAAGTTTTACAAAATAGTGGAGCATTGGGAAATTGTGAAACTACTGGTAGTGGTTTTGTAGCACCGAATGGAATAAATCTAGTTCTTTCACAAAATATTGCTTACATAGCTAATGGCGGCTCAAATAGTATTTCACTGTGTACCATTAACACCCAAACTGGCGCTTTTGAAAATTGTCAATTGACAGGATCTGGATTTAGTAATCCATCAGGAATTATTCTTGACCAGCAAAATTCTTTTGCATATATCACTAATCAAAACAGCAACTCTGTTAGTCGTTGTGTGCTCAATTCCAGTGATGGAAGTCTAAGCAATTGCCAGCAAATACTTGATGATTTGAGTGCGCCTACTGATATCAATTTTGGCAGCAATTCGGTTGTATATATAGCCAATAGCAACAGTGACTCAATTAGCATCTGTACTTTGTATCATAAAGCAGGCACATTGGTCAATTGCCAAACCACAGGCAATTCTCTGGACTCACCACAATCTGTTACAGCTGGCGCTAGTGGACAATTTGCCTATATCACAAATCAGGTTGCAAACAGCGTTAGTTTGTGTACAATCAGTACCAGCAATGGTCTTTTTGAAAATTGCACGCCAACTGGTAATGGATTCAACGCCCCATCTGATTTTAGTTTTAGCGCCAGCCATAAACTCGCTTACATAAGTAATGCCAATAGCGTTTCAGTTTGCCAAGTAAATCAACAAAATGGAACTTTATCCAATTGTAACAATTATAATGGAAACTTTAACCATTCAACCGGAATCAGAGTTAACGCTAATATTTAAAGTGTATTACGTAGTGAGCATCGTCGATTATTCTTATAGTGTTCATAAACTAGAGAGTACTAAAGAATTATAAATACTTAACCAGCTTTTTTACCTAATTACTTAGTATTTACTCTTTACTTAGAAACGCGGTTATTAACTGCCAAAACCTCCCACTCCATCACCAAATCCATGCGCACCAGATTTAACAACTTCAGAAACATCAAGTTGCGTAATTTCAGGCTTTTGATATGATAATTTATCTAAATTATTACTATGTTCCATTTATGTAACCTTCAAAATACTAATTTAAACATAATTGTATCATAAAATAATTGTTATGCTTTTGAAGGAATCAGTCTATCATGCAGTTATAGCATTAAATAATTTAACCTATAATCGTAGCCTATAAATCGCATACCATTCCTTAATTTAGATATAATTCTACAACATTCTGTGCAATCATTAACTCTTCATTAGTTGGTATCACATAGACATCAATTTTTGAATTTGGTAAACTGATTTTATGCGCTATACTACCACCAACAGCCTGTTGGTTTTGTTCATAGTCTAACTCAATACCTAACCAAGTCAGACGCTCACATATACGTGTCCTAAATTTAGCATCATGTTCGCCAATACCCGCGGTAAAAATCAATGCATCAAGACCACCCAAGGCAGCAGTATATGCACCGATATATTTTAGTACCGCATATTCAAAATAAGCTAAAGCTTTTTTAGCATGCTCATTATCGCTAGTTTCAAGAGTGCGCATATCTTCCGATAAGCCAAGTGAAGCGCCCAATAAACCACTATGCTTCTCTAATTCTTTTTCAAGAGATTCTACATTATAAAAACCTTGTTTTAATAAGTAGAAAATTGCATCAGCAGGAAAATCTCCCGAGCGAGTCGCCATAGGTAAGCCAGTAATCGCACCAAATTGCATACTAGTCTCAATACTCTTAAAATCTTGCATAGCGCACAAGCTTGCCCCACCACCGAGATGTGCAACTATTGCTTTTTTTGCGTGAGGAAACAATGTTTTTAATTGAGAACTAATGTAAGCATATGAAATTCCGTGAAACCCCCAATGACGCACACCATGATTAGTAATTGTTTCGGGAACGGGATAAAATTCAGCAACTTCTGGCATCGTGCGATGGAATGAAGTATCAAAGGTCGCGCTTTGTTTGATATTGTGAAATACTTTAGCTAATGCACGCGCACCCATCACTTCATAATATTGATGAGTAGGCTCAATTTGACTCAGACTTTCAAGGTAATCTAAGCTTTCATCATCTAGTTTGGTTGCGGTTAGATATTTATCACCGCCAAGCACAATCCGATGTCCTGCATAAGAAATATCTAGGTCAGGAAATTTATCTTGTAAAATAGTCAATAGTTTTTTCAAAGCTGCTTCATGATCAACATTATCTTGATTAGAAAACTTGAGATCAATAAACTTAGCGCCAGATGCATCACAAATAGAAAGAGTTGCATTTGCTGGCATACCAGCAAAACCACCTTGGGCAACAACGTGTAACTGGTTATTTACGTAGGAGTATAAAGCAAATTTCAAACTCGTTGAGCCAGAGTTTAAGACTAAAATACCTGCATTACTCATAATTATTTCCTTGTATTATGTGCGATTAGTGCGGCGGCAGCTATTGAATGCAGACGCGTAGCTTCATCATCTGAGCGACTAGTTACCACAATTGGCACTGCAGCACCTAATATTACGTCAGCAGCATCAGCTTTACCCATAAATACCATTTCTTTATATAATGCATTGGCAGCTTGTAAATCCGGCATAATCAAAATATCTGCATCTCCCATAATTGGTGATTTAAAGTGTTTAATTTTGGCTGACTCTGGTGAAATGGCAATATCTAAGTCAATTGGACCATCAACAATACAATTTTCAATTTGACCACGATCAGCCATCTTGGAAATAATTGCTGCATCAACCGTAGCAGGCATTTTAAGATTTACTACTTCAACTGCAGCAATTATTGCTACTTTTGGTTGTTCCCAGCCAAGAGCTCGCGCCATATCAACAGCATTCTCCAAAATCTGAACTTTTTGTTCTAACGTTGGAGCAATATTCATAACCATATCTGCTAAAAATACCATTCGTTCATAAGTTGGTAAATGCATTAGACAACAACTACTAATTAAACGTTTGGTTCGTAAATTATACTGTGGTTGTAAAACCGCGTGCATAACTACATCAGTATGTAGACTACCTTTTATTAAACAGTGTACTTCTCCAGTGCTCGCCATTTCGGCTGATTTAGCCGCAGCCTCCTGATCATCTTTGACATCGACAATTCTGAGCGCGCTAATATTGAGCCCTGCATTACTGGCAATCTGTTCAATTTCGGCTTTAGGTCCAACCAATACAGGTTCCAAAATACCTTTTTCAAAGGCTTGAACAGCACCACTTAAAGACACTTCAGAACGAGGATCAACGATTGCCGCCTCAATACGCCCAAAAGCTTGACACTTTTCTATCAAAAAGTCTAAATTCATTTCAATGTCCTTTATAAGTGAAAATATGCTCTCTAGCTAAATACTTTAAATCAAGTAACCAACTAAAATCATTATTAAGAGTATTGTATTATAACATTATCAACTTTAGGGTGTAATGACTAAAATCATACATTAACACTATTTCAAAGTATTTAAAATTAACTTAAACCCTAAATACTCACCCACGAAAACTCCTCAAAATTTGTATGCGAAATACTATGCTATAGAGAATAAATACGCATCATTCAACATTGCAAAATTTGCATTCAATGTGCCAATAATTGCATAAATTAAATAATTCTAATATCATATAATAATGTCATCATCAAACGTCTAATTAACCTCAAGCTATTGATAATTTTTATTGTTCTTAAAATTTAAATAATTTAAATTACTTTACCTTGAAGATGATTTGATGTAAAAAATTTTTAGATAAGGAATCAAAATGAAATCAAAAAGTTTACTTTTTTCCATGATAGCAACCGCAGGAATAATTGGCTGCAGTAGCAGTGGTGGAGGCCAGTCGGACAGCGGAGGCTCAACACCTAACACAACTTCTTACAACGAAGTTCCATTAACTATTTCAGCGCCAAGTGTTATTCCGGTGCTTGGCAAAAACGCTACCAACACAGTAATGTTTGTTCATAATAATACAACAAAATCAATTAGTAATATCAGCTATTCTGTACTTGGTAGTAATAGCAGCAATAAAATTGTAATAGATCCTCAAAGTGCAGGTGGATGTAGTGTGATTCCCGCTGGTGGTGTTTGTCGTGTTGGGATCGTTACTCCTAGCGGCTCTAGCCAGGGCTCAAACTTGATTCAAGCTCAATATCAAAACCCAAATAACAAAACTAAGGCAACTTATACTCAGCTCTTCCAATATCAGGAAATGAATAATTTAAATAACGGAGTACCTTTCACTACAAATACAGGTTCTTTAGCTTTAGATGGAAAAGGCAAAGGTTCGCGGGCACTTTATTATTATATACCTGGTAATTCGACATATAAAGTATCTGCGTCAACAAGCTCTTCGGCAATAACAATTAGAGACCGAACTTTAGCTGATACTCAAGAAGCAGTTGGTAATATGACTGTTTTTGCATATGATATAGATGTTCCTCTAAGCATTGAGGGATCTAAGCTTTCTTCGACTGGTTCATATCTTATAGAAGTAGATACACAATCTACTTCTGAAGGGAAAAAATTTAGTAGTGTTGAACTAGGAGCACAAACAGTAACTAGCACTCCAATAATCTCGCTTGGACTTACTTCAGTTGCTAATTCAACTTTAGAAAGTCAAATACAGGTTCCAGTAATTAATAGTGGTACAGCAACAGCTACTCAAATACAAGCTTCTTTGACTGGTACAAATACTGGTGCTACTATTCTAGCCAATAATTGTGGTTCTGAATTAACAGCTAATTCTGGTTGCATTGTGACTGTTGCTATTCCTCAAAACTCAACGAATACTGATAACCTAAGAATTACATATGCACCATCCGGATCTGAAACCGTAAGTTCAGCTAATACTTCGTTAGCATGGTACAAATCAGGTAAAGAACCAGTTATCGGTTATACTTATACTTCGCCGACATTCTATGCTACTCAAGGTACTAATCTAGATGTAACTTTAACTAATCAAATAACAGGTTCTCTACCAGTAACCGTACAAAGCATACAGTTTGTCTCAGGTGCAAGCTCTGCAACAGCAACAGCGTCAGTAAACCTCACAGGAGGAGTAAAGCCTTGTAGTTCAAATCTGCTAAGTGCCGAAAGCTCATGTACATTTAGCGTAAACATAAACGATAGCCAAGTTCAATCTAATGGTAATGGTGTATTCTTACTTACAGGTAAAAAACCAGATGGTAGCTCATATACACGTTATCTGAATGTTAATTATGTTGCTAGCTCTTATAATAGTCTTTTAGCACTAACTTCATCTGAATCAGGATTTAAAGTACTTGGTGACTCTGCTTCAATTTCATCAAAAGTCTTTACTTTGATAAATACAGGTGCAGCACCAGCGGTATTAGAAAGCTTTATAACTGGTGAAAGTACAGCCAATGTTCAAACATCATGGTTTAGCACCAAAGAATCTGGTGGTCCAGTAATCTGTAAAAAAGGTGTAACACTTAATCAGGGTGATAGCTGTAATTTTACTGTCGCTATAGGTCCTGTTGCTTATTCAAGTATTGCTGCTCCATTGACTGATATGGGTATAGTTCCAGTTAAGGTAACTTATTATCAAACAGGTGTTCCAGATCTAAAATCAACGTCAAATCTATATAACTATACTATATTGGCTAATTCTCAAGATGTTGGTATTAGTAACTTTAGTATAACTGGTACGGCTAGTGGTGATGGTAGTCAAGCTAATCCTGCGATATTTAAAGGCTCCGATACTTCGGCAAAAACTGTATCGATAGAATATACCAATACTGGTACAAACCCGATTTCGATTATATCGCTGAATAATACAGCTAATCCATTTATGTGGAATCTTAGTGGAACTTGTACTGCAACTACTACATTACAGCCTGGTGACAAATGTACGATTACTTACACTAGTGTGGTTGCTAGCTATGCAAATAGTGGATACTCTGGTTATTCGGATAATACGAATATAGTTATCCTATAAATAGCTGAGCGATAGATTGTTTAATAGCTAAACTTAAATTATTCTGTCGATTATCATTTGCCCTAATGCAACGTTTCAAGTTAGCCCATATATGTTCAATTGGGTTTAGGTCAGGTGAATATGGTGGTAGATAAATTAACCGACATCCAACACTTTCAATTAGC
>SSGY01000092.1 GCA_008017145.1 Neisseriales bacterium | reverse complement strand
ATGTAACCGCGCTCACAAATGAAAAACTGTTGCTGGTAGGGTAACAAATAACCGCCAGAAGCTTTTAAGATCGCTTTGGCTTCTCGATAATTGCTAAACCATTGATTGAAAAATCCACCTTGCGGAATAAATTTGCTTAACTGTGAGTGCTCAAAATAAAATTTGTAATTCGCCCAATTTGCAAAGCCATAATCAGCGGCAAAATAACCCAGACAATGTTTGAGCTGGATATCTTCGGCAGCTAACTCTAAATTGATGCTTTTTAAATAGTCTGCAATTTTTGCCAACGCATCAGCCTTAAGCTTCGGCTCGGAAGAATTAATCTTTTTAAGTAAAATTTGTGCCTGAATTTTGATTTCAGATAGTGAAATAATGCGTGAAGAATTATTCATAAAAAACTCCTATATGTTATTTGCCACAACCCATAATTGGCTTATATAAAAGTATGAATAAATACTCAAATGATTTAAACTGGGTGATGTCCTCTTTTATGGGTTCAGGTAGCCCAATCTGCCTGATCGGGCGGATTATAACATAAGCTTGGCTGGTTTGGAGTTTTTATCTCAGTAAATAAAATATGCTTAGGTAAACGCACAGTGTAACCTCATGATCGTTAAGGTTACACTTTTTAGCTATCTATGACTTCAAATTACTTAGTTGGTAGTTTAACTTTGTTAATCATAAAGACTAGATTGCTAATATCTCCGCTTGTTTCACTAATCCGTGAGTTACTAAAATAGAGATACCCATTGTAGATGCTAAAAGTATCGGGCCATTTTACATTATCACCATTAATGAGCATTTTTATTTCTTTTCTATCTGGCGTAAGATATGAAATGTTATTATGTTCCAAATCACCAAAATAGAGATTGCCATTATCATCAATAATCATTCCATCAGGAGCGCTTGTCTTCATAACAAATGGTTTAGCATCTTTTAATGCATTGGGATTTAATAAATCATTTGTTTTGATACCATAGAGTGTATAGCTTGTCAGGGCATGGATATATAAGATGTCATTTTTGCTATCAAGTGCAATGCCATCCGCATTTACGGTATTTGTCCATTTTTTACCATTAATAGTTAAATGATCAAATTCTGCTTTGGTATATGGATGATTATCTAAAACTCGCGTAAATTGTCCGGTTTTTGGATCTAGTATTATTAAACCAGCTGCGCCAGAGTCGGTAAAATAAATTTTATTTTTCTTATCATCAACCCTTAAATCATTTGTATAAGAATTCTTCTTCACCACATTCTGTGGGAAAGTGTAGGTTTTCGATAGTTTATTACTATTTAAATCATAGACATAAAGCCTAGGTTCCGCAATTAATCCCTTAAACATTGGATTGGCAGTATCAAGGATATATAAATAATTACCATGTGCAACAACAGACTGGACACTAATAAATTTATTACTTATGCTATCACCAATTTCCCAATTATTCATTGATTCATTTGGATAAGCTTTGATTGTTTTATCTGGCATTATTTCTACCACAGAAAATGGTACACCTTTGCGCCAGCGCGGAGCATTGGCAAAAATTCGCCCATCTTTGGTAACGGTTATACCTGTTACCTGTACACCTTTAAAAGAAGCCACATTAATTACTTGATTTTGTTTTTGACTAGCAGAAGCATTATCTTTCAAATCTTCACCTAGTGCAAAAACAGAAAATGAAACTGTCAACAAAAATAAAATAATTTTGTTCATAACGATCACCTTAATTATTTTGTTATCAAAAAATCCACTGACCGTTATTGTATAGCATATTAAAATTTGAAAATTTTATCTTTTTTATGGGTTCAGATAGCCCAATCTGCCCAAATAGCATAACCTTAATCAAATTTTGTGAAAAATCCAGTAATATTAAGCAGTTGCAGCATCAATCCCCATGTGGTTATAAGGGGTGATGTGTTAAAATATTGCTCCAATTATTGTTGCAAAAATATAGTTTAGTTAAAGGGTGGGCATGGCTTATAGCGAAGCAGATACTAAAGCAAAATTAATCACACCAAAATTAAAAGAGTCCGGCTGGACAGAATTACACCTCACCCGTGAGCATGGGTTTAAATATTACTTTACCGATGGCAGAAAACTACCCGGGAATAAGCGCGGCAAAAGATACGCGGTTGATTATCTGTTAAGCTATAAAAATGTTAATCTGGGAATTGTCGAAGCCAAAGCCGAAGATAAAGACCCACTGGAAGGCTTGCAACAAGCAATTGGCTACGCTGAAAAACTCAAGGTTGATTTTGTCTATGCAACCAATGGACATAAGGTTTATGAACATTCGCTACTAACAGGCTCAGGCCAGTTTATTGAAGATTATCCAGCACCAGCGGAATTATTTGCGCGTAAATTTGGCAATGTAGCCCCACAAACTGAAAAAATTATTACCTATCCGTTCCACATCGAGGGAACGATGAAGCCACGCTTTTATCAACAAATTGCGGTACAGAAAACTATCGAAGCAATTGCCGATAATAAAGACCGTGTTTTGCTAACTCTGGCAACTGGTACTGGCAAAACCTATATTGCCTTTCAAATTGTTTATCGCTTATTCCAAGCCCAGTGGAATCGCGACGGTACCAGTCGTCGTCCAAGAATACTATTTTTAGCTGACCGTAATATTTTAGCAGATCAAGCATTTAATACCTTTAATCCAATAGAAAAAGATATTATCCGCCTTAATGGTAAAGAAATCAGAAGTCATCTTGGTAAAGTTCCGACCAATGCTAATGTGTTTTTTGCGATTTACCAAGCGGTGGCAGAAAATAAAAACCGCCTAAGAGATATTGCCAGCGAAGATGAAGAGGCGGATATTACAGCCTACTATAAACAGTATCCGGCGAATTTCTTTGATTTGATAATTATTGACGAATGTTATCGTGGGAGTGCGAACGACCAAAGTAGTTGGCGCGACATTCTCAATTATTTTGGTTCAGCGGTGCATCTGGGATTAACCGCCACCCCGAAACGCGATGATAATGGCGATACTTACGAGTATTTTGGCATGCCAGTTTATGAATACTCGCTCAAAGACGGGATTAATGATGGATTTTTAACTCCCTATAAAGTCAAAAAAATCCAGACTAATATCGATGAGTATCAATTTGATCCTGATGATATTATTGAGGGTGATTTACCGAGTCAAATCGTCAAGTTAGAACAGTTTGAACGTGAAGTAATTATTCCCAAGCGTACCGAGCTAATCGCCAAAACTATCCTCAAGAATATCAGTCCGATGGATAAAACAATTATCTTTTGCGTCAACCAACAACACGCCTTGGATATGCGGATTGCGATTGATAAATTTAAAATCATTAAAGATAATAATTATTGCGTGCGGATTACCTCAGATGAGGGTGAAATTGGCAAAGATTTGCTGGAGTTATTTCAGGATAACGATCGCGATATGCCAGTGATTTTAACCTCGTCTAAAATGCTGACTACGGGCGTTGATGCACGCAATGTGCGCAATATTGTCCTGACTGCACCGATTAGATCAATGACTGAATTTAAACAGATTATCGGGCGTGGCACGCGAGTGTTTGAAGGCAAAGATTTTTTCACGATTATTGATTTTGTCGGTGCGACTAAATTGTTTTATGATGATCGCTGGGATGGTGAACCTGTCGATACCACAACTACGACTACCGTTGCGCCAGTTGAGATTGATGATCCTGTTGAAGTCGATCAACCAGAGGATAATCCGCCTATCGACACGCCAGAGAATCAAACCGATGTTAATACTGACGATGGCGGTAGTGTAGAAGAGCCACCAATCTTTGAGCCAAAGCCCAAGGTTACCATTGAGATAAAGAATAAGAAACTCAAGGTAATCAATATTGAAACTTCCTATGTCGGTGAAGATGGCAGACCGCTTTCAACCAAAGACTATCTGGAATTATTGATTGATATTTTGGGAGAATATTATCAAGATGGCGATGGACTGCGTGAAATCTGGAGTAATCCGCTGAACCGTAAAAATTTACTCGAGCAACTTCGTAGCCGTAATATTGATGAAACGCAGCTCAATGATTTAAAACAGGTTTTTGATGCTGAAAATAGCGATATTTACGACCTTTTGGCGCATTTGTCGTTTAATCTGGAAATTAAAACTCGCCACCAACGGGCTGAAAATGCTGGACAATCTGAATTTGTCAGAAATCATGCCAACCCAACCGCTCAGCAATTAATTCGCTTTATCCTAGGTCGCTATGAATCTGATGGCTTTACCGAGCTTGCAGATGATAAGCTCAGTACACTGATCAATCTTAGCGGGCTTGGCACTGTCCGTGATGTGGCAGTGAATTTTGGTGGGATTCCACAATTGCAAAAAGAGTATTTTGAGTTACAACGGGAGATATATAGATGAGTCAGAGGAAACCCTGGAGTGAGAGTGAGAAAATGTCCCTTTTTAACGAAGTTGATGGCATGTGCCCTTTATGCGGAAAGTCATTGATGTATAATAAAAATGGTAAAATCTATAAAAATATCAATATTGCACATATTTACCCGCATAGTCCTACTAAACAAGAGTTGGAGCTCTTTATGCCTCTTGAACGAATAAATGACGATGCTGATCATATAGATAATGTAATTTGTTTGTGTCCAGAGTGTCATCTGAAGTTTGATAAACCTAGATCTACAGAAGAATATAATGAATTATTAGAGATAAAGCGTCAATTAATTCAAGATCAACAAATAAAGATAGACTATTATAGTCATCAGATCGAAAATGATATTAAGCAAATTTTAGATATCTTGTCAAATGATCAGTGTAGTCTTGCAGTGGTTGAATTTGAATATGACCCAGCCATGATTGACAAAAAAATAGACTCTACGCTCAGAGCTTTAACAAAAAGAAAAATTAAATATCATGTTAGTGAATACTATAACATTATAAAACATGAATTTAACCGATTGAGTACCACAAAATCTGAACAAATAGCAATACAAGTGAAATTGTTTTATTTGAAATTATGTGAAAAAACCCAAGATCAAGAACTTATATATGGCTACATGGTTGATTGGCTACATTCTAAAACTAAAGTGTCAGTAGACGCATCATCAATCATAATATCTTTCTTTGTGCAAAATTGTGAGGTATTTCGTGTTATTTCCAAGTAAATTTACAAATTATCAAAATTCAATTTTAAATAAGATGGCAATAATAATCAGTAATCTTAGTGTTAATTGCAGTGTACGCGATTTATACAATAATTTATCTAGTGAGTTTGATGACATAGTTGAATTTATCAATGCACTGGAATTATTATTTGCCTTAGAACTAATTAGTCTAATTAATGAGGAAGTGCAATATGTTAATAGAAATAAAAGGTGAGGTATTTAGAAATAAAACAATTGCTTTTCATCAGGGATTAAATGTTGTAATTGGTTGTGAAATAGCGAGCAATTCGATAGGCAAATCGAATTTATTGCTTATTATAGATTTTGTCTTTGGTGGCAAGGAGTATTTATCTCATAGTAAAGATGTAATTAAGGAATTAGGTAATCATGAGTTTTATTTTTGTTTTGAATTTTCAGGTATAAAATATTTTTTTGCAAGAGGTACAGAAAATGCTTTGTCGGTATATGCCTGCGATTATAAATATAGAAAAGTTAAAGAGCATTCCCTAGATAACTTTAACCTGTTTTTGCAAAAAAATACTTTATTGATTACCCCCACACAACATTTAGGTCATTAATAAGTACTTATTCCAGAATATGGGGTAAAGAGAATTATGATATTAAGAAACCACTAAAGTCTCATAAAAAAGACAATAAGGATCAGAATGGAATTGATAATTTAATAAAATTGTTTAATAAATATGACTTACTATTTCAGATAAATCAGAAAATTAAAGACTTTAATAGCTCAAGTAAACTACTAAATGCAATGTTTAATCATAACTATGTCAAAAAAATAACAAAATTACAATATGACAAAAATAAAGTTGAATTAGAGTTAATTTCACAAGAGATAGAAAATTTTAAAGAAAATATTGCAAATTTAATAAATAACTATGAAGATATGATTAACAGTGAGCTGCTGGATTTACGTCGTCAAAAGTATAAGCTCATCGAAGCTAGAAATAATTATCAAGATAAATTATTAAAGATTGAGAGAAATTTGTCTATATCATTTAATCTGAACCCTGATGATTTGCAGAAATTACAACAATTTTTTCCTAATGCAAATATTAGAATGATTGATGAAATAGAAGGGTTCCACAAAAAAATAAAATTAATTCTCCGCAAAGAAGTTACTGAAAGTAAAGTAAAAGTTCAAAATGCATTGGATATTACGAATCAGGAGATTCTTGTCGTTGATAGTAGAATATTAGATTTGGCAAATGGGTTTAAACAACCTAAACATATAATTGAGAAATTATCTGAGCTGATGATAAAACAAAAGGACTTATTAGAAGTAAACAAATATCATCAGATTAAGCGGGAGAGTCTTGATAATATCAAAATTTTAAAGCAACAACTAGAGGAAGAATTAAATAAAAACATTAATCAAATAAGAGATATTATAAATAATAAAAGCTTAGAGATAAATAAAATTATTGATCCAGAGCATTTATGTGCAACTTTGATTATAGAACCGTCAAAATATGAATTAGGAAATCCAAATGATACAGGAACAGGAGCAAGTTATCAATATCTTATAATATTCGATTTAGCTATTTTTGCATTAACTAATTTACCTATATTGATACATGATTCAATTTTGTTTAAAAATATAAATAATAGGGTAATTGAAAATATAATAACATACTATTATGGGCTTAGTAAACAAGTATTTATATCGATAGATGAACACAGGAAATATACAAATATACTGACAATTTTAGAAGATAAAAAAATTATAAAATTAGATAGCAAAGAAACGCTTTATACTAAAATTTGGAATAAAAATCTCTAATAAAATCACAGGGAATCAGATGGAAAATAAGATCAACCGCATAACCGACATACTCCGCCGTGATGATGGCATCAGCGGGGCAATGATGTACACCGAACAGATTAGCTGGATATTGTTTTTAAAATATCTCAATGATTACGAAGAAGCCAAACACGATGAAGCGTTGCTGGATGGTAAAGAATACACCTATATCCTTGATGAGAAATATCGCTGGAATAACTGGGCATGTCCGCAAAAAGACGGCAAATTAGATAAGATTAATGCCCAAAGCGGTGATGATTTATTGTTGTTTGTCAACGGCAGCCGTAATTCTGATGAAGTTGGACTATTTGATTATTTGCGCGGTTTTAAATCGATTAATGAAGATTTTAAATCGGTGCGTTATAAAATCGGCGCTATTTTTGAGTTTTTGGATAATCGCATTGCCAACGGGCATACTCTCCGCGAGGTGCTAGATTTAATTGATGAAATGAATTTTCATAGCCAAGCCGATTTATTCCAATTATCGCTGATTTATGAGAAATTGCTCAAAGATATGGGCAGCGATGGCGGTAATAGCGGTGAGTTTTATACTCCGCGCCCACTGATTAAAACGATTACGACGGTGGTTAATCCGCAAATTGGCGAAACGATTTATGATCCAGCTGCTGGTAGCTGTGGCTTTTTGATTGAAGCCTATAATCATATCCGTTATATTGATGATGAAATGACTAAACCGCGCGATTTATCAACCGACCAGCTCAAATTCTTGCGTGAAGATACTTTTTTTGGTAATGAAAAAACGCCATTATCTTACGTGATGGGCGTGATGAATATGATTTTGCATGGTATCGAAGCGCCGAATATTGCCAAAACCAATACTTTAACCCGTGATATCCGTTCGTTTGAAGAAAAAGACCGTTATAATTGTATCTTGGCTAATCCACCTTTTGGCGGCAAAGAAAAAGAACAGATTCAGCAAAATTTCCCGATCCAAGCCAATGCCACCGAGTTGTTATTTTTGCAGCATATGATGAAAAGCCTAAAAGCAAATGGGTGTTGCGGTGTGGTTATTCCTGAAGGGGTTTTATTCCAGACTAATAATGCATTTCAAGCGGTCAAAAAAGATTTATTGGAACGCTTCAATGTTCATACTATCGTATCATTACCTAGTGGGGTATTTTTGCCGTATAGTGGAGTTAAAACCAATGTGATTTTCTTTGATCGCAATGGCTCAACCTCTGAGATATATTATTACGAAGTAAACCCACCGTATAAACTTACTAAAAATAAACCGATTCAAAACGAACATTTTGCGGAGTTTTTGGCATGTTGGCAGGAGCGCAAATTAACTGAAAATAGCTGGATTGTCAATGTCAACGATATCAAAGATTATGACATCTCTACCAAAAATCCGAATAAAGCCGAAGCCGTGGCGCATGTTTCTCCGCTGGAGCTGGTGGCGACAATCAAGCAAAATAATGCTCAAATTGATGAGCTAATGACTGAAATCGAAGCTATTTTGCAAGGTAAGGCTATCAATGAGTGAGTTATACCAATTGCCTGATGGTTGGGAGTGGAAGAAATTAGACGATATAACATTACTTATAACGAAAGGAACTACTCCAACTACAAATGGACATCAATTCTTGAGTAAAGGAATAAATTTCTTAAAAATTGAAAACATTATAAACGGAGAAATTAATTTATCTTCAATTGAAATGTTTATATCTGAAGAAGCTCATCAATCACAAAAAAGATCGCAATTAAAGGTGGATGATGTTTTATTCTCTATTGCTGGGACGATTGGTGATACTGCTATCGTAAAACAAGAACATTTGCCAATGAATATAAATCAAGCAATAGCTATAATTAGACCCAAAGAGGTGTTAGACTCGAGGTTTCTAAAACATTCATTGTTATCAGTTATTTCTCAAAATACTAAGGATAAACAAAGAGGTGGTGCAATAAAAAATATATCACTAGGTGATATAAAAGATATTGACTATCCGCTTCCACCATTGGCAGAGCAAAAAAGGATAGTGCAAACACTGGATGCATTATTTGAGCGAATTGATAAAGCAATTGCCTTACTCAAAAAAACATCGATGCCGCCGATAATTTCATGAATAGCGTCCTCAATGATGTTTTCTCCGACCTAGATGGACTGCATCCTAAGAGGACTCTATTTTCTTTTGACTTTGGGATGTCTGCTGGTGGTACTCCATTAAGGCAAAATAAATTATTTTGGGAAAATGGAACTATAGAGTGGTTTAGTAGTGGTGAGTTAAATCAACTATTTACTAAACAGGCAAATGAAAAAATTACTCAGTTTGGATTAGAAAACTCTTCTGCAAAGCTTTTTGAGAGTGGCACTTTATTAATAGGTATGTATGATACTGCTGCAATGAAAATGTCTATTCTATCTAATTATGGGAGCTGTAATCAAGCAATAGTAGGTTTTAAACCAGATGCTAAAGAACTAAACATATATTTTGCTAAATATCAGTTAGAATATCTAAAGCCTGTAATTTTAGAACAAAGGCAAGGAGTTCGTCAGAAAAACCTTAATTTAACTAAGATAAAAAATATTGTGATCAGTTATCCAGATTTAATAATTCAAAACAAAGTAGTAAATTTCTTAGATGAAGTATCAGTAAAAATTGAGCAAGTAAAATCAGCTCAACAACAAAAAATGCAAAACCTGCTTGACCTAAAATCATCAATCCTAGAACAAGCTTTCCACGGTAAATTATAAATGAGTAGGATTTACTTATGAATAAAATATTGTCTATAGATAATGAACCGGTAATTGTTCCAATACACTTTGGAAATGATACAAAGCACGAAATTTCAGAAAAAAGTTTGCTCGCCTTATTAAATGCATATAAAAATATTATAAATGAATTGGGTTTGGATGTCGAAATACATTTGACAACGCCGACCGATGGTGGATGGAGAACAAATTTATTTTTATTCATTAGTATTCTATATAACTTACTCTCCGGTGGGATAGTACCACTATTTACTGGTTACACTCCTGATGAATTAGGCAAAATGGGGCATCCGGAACTAGTGAGAATTATTAATGAATTTTTAACTAAGCCAAACAGCGAATTAAAGCCTGATATTCCAAATGAATGTATAAAACATAAAAATAAAATGTATCAACAGTTTCAATCAGATGATTGCATTGAATATATTGAAATTGATCAAAGTCAAAAAATAATGAAGCATGATTTTAATCAATATATTACGGTAATTGAAGAAGAAAATAATCCTAAATGTGTTTATATCGGAGAGAGAAATATTATAGTATCCAGCCCAGATTGGAAAAATAAGCGATCATGGAAAGGTACGGTAGATAATGAGGAAGTATCTTTTAAGTTTGATCTGGATTTAACGGGAAAATTTTGGGAGAAAATAAAACTAGATCAGTTAGACATTCATACAGGCACGGATAATATGTTGGTACAGTTAGCGATGTGTGAGAATGTTAAACCTAAATATTTGGTGATTAGGGTTATAAAATATAATGACATGGATATTGATAATCGGTTAGTGACAGAAGATTTAAACAAAATATTATTAACACCAGATGAAGAGCCAGATTTATTTAGCGATGCTGAGCCATAACCAAAAAATAAATTTTGCGTTACCTCTTGAGTTTTTTAATGTTTGCACTATATGTAGTGTTAGATGCGGTTAGATATAACTACATATAGTTAAATATTTATTTTTAAGAGGTCGAATAAAATGGCTAGATGGGCAGATTATGCTATTTGTGCAGTTAAATATAACGATGAAAAAACTCATATTATTGAGGTTGAACGTTTTGAAGATGATGGGGAAAGACTAAATAAGAAGAAGAAGAGGTCTCGTCAGGCTATTATTGACGCAATAAAAGATAAAAACCTTACCTACGTTACAGCGTATAAACAAGATGGTAAATGGCAGAAAGGTGCTGAAGTAAGTATTCAGACAGTTGATGGTGTTGACTACATACGAACTGATTCAAATAGGACAAAAAAAGATAATTTAGGAAACTTACCTGAATTTTGATCTGTTAAAGATATGCCGTAAAAAAATTACGACATATCTTATCTGTAAACATAATTGAGATTTGTTATTCCATACCCACTCTGGCTCGGTCAAATACTTCACTTATCCCATATCTCATTTGATATAATATCTCAAGGAAAAATATATTATTTTTCTTGATAAACATTGAGAGTATATTAAATGCAATCTATTGAAAATAAATTATTTTATATTATTAAAGGAACTGGTAGAGGTTGCGTATTTTCTGCTGCTGATTTTTCGGATAAGTTTAATGGTGCAACCGTTGATTGGGTATTGTCTAATTTAGTGTTGCAGAACAAGATTCGGCGGGTAATCCGTGGCATTTATGACTTCCCCAAGTATAGCGAGCTTTTAGGTCAATATCTCAGTCCAGAAATAGATAAGGTGGCGCATGCTCTTGCCCGTAAATTCAAATGGCGCATTGAACCATCGGGAGACACTGCACTTTATTTACTGGGTTTGTCAACTCAAGTACCAGCTAAGTATATTTATCACAGTGATGGACCAAAGCGTGAATATGATATTCTAGGTAATCAACTGGAATTTAAAAAAATAGCACTTAAAAATATTGGTTTTAAATATGCAGAAAGCGCTTTATTGGTTCAGGCAATCACAAGCCTTGGCAAAGATAATGCCTCAGCTGAAGTTATTGCTAAACTTAAACAAAAAATTGATAGCAAATTATATCCTAAGATAATAAAAGATACTAAAACGGTTACGGACTGGGTATACAGCGTAATTAAACAAGTGTGTCAGGATTAGAATATGGATCGCATTGCATCATTTAATAAATCTCAGCTCCGTGAGTTATTCAATGAAATATATTTGAGGTTAATCTTATGAATAACAAAGAATTAGTTTTATTTACATCAACCGATGGTAATGTCACGGTTGATGTACAGTTAAAAAACGACACAGTTTGGCTGTCACTTAATCAATTAAGTCAGTTATTTGGTCGTGATAAATCGGTGATTTCACGACATCTCAAAAATATTTTTTCGGATGGTGAGCTTGAAGTGGATTCAACTGTTGCAAATTTTGCAACAGTTCAAAAAGAGGGTGAACGTGATGTTCTTCGGGATATAGAATACTTTAATCTTGATGCGATTTTATCGGTTGGTTATAGGGTAAATTCTAAGCAAGCTACTAAGTTCCGCCAATGGGCTAACTCAGTTCTAAAAGATTACCTCCTCAAAGGTTACGCGCTAAATAATAATCTGCTTGATAAGACTCATCATGAATATCAAAATTTACTTGACCTGCTGGGTAAAACTTTAGCCAATAATCAGCTAATTACCACACAGGGGCAGAGTATAATTAATTTGATTAATGATTATGCGACTACTTGGACATCGTTGCTGCAGTATGATGAAGATCGCTTATTAATCCCGAATAATATGCATCAAAGAAGCATTGCTTTAGCTCATGAAAATGCATTAGCTGCGATTAACGAGTTTAAGTCAAGTTTACTGGCAATAGGCGAAGCAACTGAATTATTTGGTAATGAGCGCAATGATCAGCTGCAATCTATCTTGTCCAATCTGGATCAAACCATGTTTGGTGAAGAGCTGTATCGTAGTGTCGAAGAAAAGGCTGCCAATCTATTTTACATGGTGATAAAAGATCATCCGTTTAGCGATGGTAACAAACGTATCGGTAGTTTTCTATTTTTGCTCTATATTCAGTTGAATAAATTACCGCTAAAGATTGATAATATCGGGCTTACCGCTTTAGCTTTGCTGATTGCCGAGTCAGATCCGCAGCAAAAAGATCTATTGACTAGATTGATTATAAATCTTTTAGTGCCAAATTAAACGAGTGAGTTTAATTGCTGGAGTGTAGATAATTATTATGGCACTTGATTAATATAAAATGTATTATATATTAAACAAAATTGTGCTAAAATGGCAATATGTTTAATATACAGTGCAAAGATAAAAAATGGATTTAGTTGAAATCGGGCAGTTAATAGCCACCGCGAGAAAAAAGCGCAAGCTAACTCAGGGTGCTTTAGCTAGTATGGCTGGTATTGGTCGTACTACACTATCACTTATTGAAAATGGCATGATAAACGAAATTGGTATCAATAAGATAATTACTCTTTGTGAGCTTTTAAGCTTAGAGATTGTCATTAAAGAGAAATCAAGTCGCCCGACACTACAGCAGCTTTTAGCGGAAAAAAACAATCATGCTTAATGTTTTTACAGCTAGCAATAAAGTTGGCGAGCTTTTCCAATCAACGACTTCAAGTAAATTTATTTTTAGTTATAGCGCAACCGCATTACCCAACGAAGCGGTATCGTTGACAATGCCAGTGATCAATGAACAGTATGATTTTTGGCATGGCTTACATCCTATTTTTGAAATGAACTTGCCAGAAGGTATTTTGCTTGAGAAATTAAAAACTATCTATCGCAAGCAAATTATAAATTTTTCTGATTTGGATTTATTAAAAATAGTTGGCAGAAATCAAATTGGGCGTATTACTTTTTCAGCTGAACCTGATAAAAATTCGGTTATTGATGCTATCGGTTTAAACTTAACCCAATTTAAGACCTATGCTGGTACTGAAGAGCTATTAGAGTCATTGTTGCTTAAATATGGCGCTAATTCAGGCATTGCAGGAGTGCAGCCCAAAATTATGGTGCTTGATACTGGCGATACGACTAACCCAAAATTGAGTGAGCTAGATCGATTAACCTATAAAGACACCACTCACATTATCAAATCTTGGAGTGAGGGTAGTTATCCCGAGTTAGCCACTAATGAATATTTTTGTATGTTAGTTGCTAAGAAAGCTGGTTTAAAAACCCCAGAAATTGAGCTAACAAATAACGGTAAATTTCTGATAATAAAGCGTTTTGATCTCATTGACAATACCTATTATGGTTTTGAAGACTTTTGTGTATTACAAGCCAAGCGTACCTGTGAGAAATATGACAGTAGCTATGAACAGATTGCAAGAAGTATAAAAAATAATCTAGTGGGTGAAAGCACCATAAATCTAAAATCAGCATTATTCGATTACTTTAAATCGCTGGTAGTGAATGTCTTATTGCGCAATGGTGATGCACATTTGAAAAATTATGGATTAATTTATAAAGATACCAGCAGCATAGTGAACCTTGCACCAATCTATGATATTGTAACAACTACGGTATATTTACCTAAAGATATTATGGCACTTACCTTGAATGGTAGTAAGCGTTGGGCTAGTAGGGATGACCTATTAGCATTTGCAACTAAGTCATGTATGCTGTCAAATGCACAGGCATCGCAAATATTTGAGGAAGTTATTACTGCCATCAAACAGGTTAGTGAGCTGCTAATGCAGGAAATAGAGTTAAATCATAAGGTTAAAGATGTTGGATTGCGGATGTTAAGCATTTGGCATGATTCAATAACTAGTTTCTAAAATATAAAGCTTTCAGACTAAGATATTTTGATTAGTTGCAAGTAACAATATTAGTCAGTTTTTGTGCCACCGAGAAAAGTGTGGAAAGTATATTTTTAATACTTTTATGGTACGAGTTTATTTGTCTACTAATGAATGAAAAAGCAATATATATAACATTAATTATAATATACAGCTGCATCTTGTGAAAGCACATATTATAATCAATGCTCTGCGACATAATGTTTAAAATTAATCCGGATTCTTGGCCTACTTTAATAATGGAGATTTAAATGAGTATGTTAAATAAATTGTCCTCGGGTATTTTATTATTTGTATTATTTGTTATATCAATAATTATGTTGATTCTGGGTATCAATGTAAGCAGTGCCGATATTAAGTCTTATTTCTTTAATTTAAGTGCCGGATTCGT
>SSGY01000109.1 GCA_008017145.1 Neisseriales bacterium | reverse complement strand
TCAGGACAATGGTGGCAATGATGTCATGAAGCTCGGTGAGGGAATAAAGAAAGAAGATTTGTGGTTTAAAAAAGAAGGTAAAGACTTAACCATTAATAATCTGACCAACCAAGATCAAATGACAGTTAAAAACTGGTATTCTGGTAGTGCAAATAAGATTGAACAAATTGAACTTGCCGATGGTGGACATATTTCCAATATCTCAATTGACCTATTGGTACAAGCAATGGCAACATTTGATGTTAAGCCGATGGCAGAGACCAGCCTTACCCCATCACAGCAAAACACAATTCAAGCTGCACTGGCAAATACCTGGGTTGATCCAACTAAATAGGATTGGGGATTGGAAATGAAATATCAGAAAACGTTATAATCTTGTATGCGTCAATCAATACAATGAAACGCTGAATCTGTACAAATTTTTAAGGAAACAATATGCAATTAATTAAACGGAATAATCTATTTTTACTCGCGCTGCCAGTAGCGCTTTCGCTTAGCGGATGTTTGGGTGCTCCACCCAATACTGGCTTGCTGAGCTTACCTGCGCCAGGTATGTACAACGGAACGGCACAATCTGGCTATAATGGTGGTGGTTCAGTCTTTGGTTTTATTAATGCGCAAAATAGCTTCGGACAACCAATTACAATTTTGCAATTAGCAATGAATTTCAATAATACTAACCTTGGTATGGTATCTGGGACAATTGTAACTAATGATGATTCAACTAGTAGCTGTTTATCAGGTACGGATATGGTATCTAATAATCCTACGAGCCTCAATATTAGCAGCGCGGTAATCACGCTGACCAATTGCCAACTAGTGGGTAATACTTTTAGTGCTAACTATTCGGTGTATAAACAAAATTCTGGCGCTTTGCTCGATTCGGGAACTTTTACGATAAATCCTAATTCTGCATGTACGGCGTACAATACAACGATTAGCGCTTTACCGAATGGAGCTTATAATGGTGGATTACAGTCGTGCCTTAATCTAGAAAGCGGGATTTTAGGCGGTAATATTACCAATGGTTCTGCGCGCCTAACTAAAGTTTTTGAATCTAATCCAGTAAGTGGTGCTTTGTTTGAATCCAGCATAATGGTTGGTACAGCTAGTGCTGATTATTCAACAACCTTGACTGAGTCAGTAATTCAGGGAGAAAGCGTTGGATATGTTACGCCATTTTATATGAGCAATATTAATGTTAATGGGGCAAATCTAACAGCAAACTATGTTAGTTACTATGATTACGGCACGCTGCAAGCCAACGTGACGGGTAATTAACGAGATGAATCAGAATATTGATAGCGGTTTAGCGTGTCTGGTGATGATGGGGCAGTTTCACAACGTAGTTATGGATGCCGCCCAGATTGAACATGAGTATAAGCATAATGGTAATCTCACAAGTATTGATATTTGTCGGATTGCCAAAGACTTGGGACTCAAGACTCGTCATTCAACGGTGAAAATTGAGCGGATTAAACATCTGCCACTACCATTAATCGCTAAAGATAATTCTGGAGAGTTTTTTATAATTGCCCGTGCCAACGATAGTGGACAATTTCTGATTCAACATCCCAAACATGGCAAACCTGAAGAAATTAGTTTCCAAACACTCTCTGAAAATTGGTCTGGTGAAGCTATTCAGATGGTATCACGGGCAAGTATTAGTGGCGATATTGCCAAATTCGATTTTAGCTGGTTTATTCCACCATTAATTAAGCATCGAAAGCTACTCGGCGAAGTTTTGCTGGTTTCATTTGTGATGCAGCTACTGGCGTTAATTACGCCAATGTTTTTTCAAGTGGTGATGGATAAGGTGCTGGTGCATCGCGCTTTAACAACTTTGCAGGTAATTGCGATTGGTTTGCTGGCGGTATCGTTGTTTCAGGTGATTTTAGGTGGTATCAGGAGTTATGTATTTAGCCATACTACATTGCGTATTGATGTAGAGCTGGGTGCAAAACTCTTCCGTCATTTACTGCGTTTGCCGCTGAGTTATTTTGAACAACGTAAAGTTGGTGAATCAGTTGCGCGAGTGCGTGAGCTGGAGAATATCCGTAGTTTTTTAACTGGAAATGCGGTTACGCTAGTTCTGGATTTACTGTTTTCAGTAGTATTTATTGCGGTGATGCTCTACTACAGCGTTAAATTAACTATTATTGTGCTCTTATCAATTCCCTGCTATATTTTGTTGACGGTATTAATCACTCCAATTTTACGTAGGGCACTCAATGATAAATTTGTTAAAAGTGCGGCAAATCAATCCTTCTTAGTCGAATCAATCAATAATATCCAAACCGTTAAAGCGATGGCGCTTGAGCCACAGATGACCAATCACTGGGAACAGCAGCTTGCGAGTTATGTTCATTCGAGCTTTAAAACTACGACTTTGGGAATGGTAGGTAGTCAGGGCGTGAGCTTGGTTAATCAGTTGGTTACGGTTGCGATAATGTGGTGGGGCGCTAGTCTGGTAATTGGCGATCAATTAACCGTTGGGCAATTAGTTGCATTTAATATGCTCTCTGGGCAAGTAGCTAGTCCAGTGATGCGTTTGGCGCAGCTATGGCAGGATTTTCAGCAAACCGGAATCTCGGTAGCGCGACTGGGTGATATTCTCAATAATAAAACTGAAGCCGATAATGCCGCGAATAGCAGTGTCATGCCAGCGATTAAAGGCGCGCTTAATTTTGATAAAATTAATTTTCGTTACTCTTTGGATGGTCAGCTTATTCTTAAAAGTGTTAGTTTGGCAATTAACCCCGGCGATATTATCGGTATTGTGGGGCGCTCGGGGAGCGGTAAAAGTACTCTGACTAAATTATTGCAGCGTTTGTATGTGCCAGAATCAGGGCGGGTAATGATAGATGGTATTGACCTAAGTATGGCAAATCCAGCGTGGCTACGTCGGCAAATTGGAGTAGTTTTGCAAGAAAATAGTCTCTTCAATCGTTCGATTCGTGACAATATTGCGATTAGTGATAAAAATACACCGTTGGATAAAGTGGTCTGGGCAGCGAAGCTGGCTGGTGCGCATGATTTCATTGTTGAACTAACTCATGGCTACGATACGATTTTAGGTGAAAATGGTTCGGGTTTATCAGGTGGACAACGTCAGCGGATTGCAATTGCCCGGGCATTGATTAATGATCCTAAAATTTTGATTTTTGATGAAGCAACTAGTGCGCTGGATTATGAATCTGAGAGAGTGATTCAGGATAATATGCAAGAAATTTGCCGCGGACGCACGGTATTAATTATTGCCCACCGTTTATCTGCGGTACGAATTGCCAATCGAATTATTGCGATGGAGCAAGGGCAGATAGTTGAAAGCGGCAGCCATGATGAACTTTTGGCACGCAATGATGGACTCTATCGTTATCTTCATTCCTTGCAGGGTTAGTGCAGATGTGGAATAAATTAGTTATCCAAGAATTAATTGAGAAATACCGCGAAATAATTCGTGAATCATGGCATGACCGCAACCGTGCTAAAAATGAAACTCGACGTGACGAAATGCAGTTCTTACCAGCAGTTTTGGAGATTCAGCATACGCCACCGCATCCATTGCCAAGAGTCTTATTGTGGTTGTTGTGTAGTTTTTTATTGTTGACATTATTGTGGAGTATCGTTGGTAGTATTGATATTGTTGCTACAGCCAATGGCAAAATTATACCCAGTAGTTTTGTGAAATACATTCAGCCGGTGAATACTGCGACGGTTAGTAAGATTTTAGTAAAAGATGGGCAGTATGTCAAAGAAAGTGAGCTTTTGATTGAGCTTGATTCAACTATTTCGGAAGCTGATGCCAAAAAAGCTGTGCATGATTATCAATTGACTCTTTTAGATAGTATTAAAGATCATAATTTACTGGCTCGCTTGGATAATAAACCATTGGAAAGTTGGCCTGAAAGTGGGATGGATAAGGTACTAGTTGAAAATAGTAAAAATCAGTTTGACTATCAATGGCTAGAATTACAAAATAAATTGCAATCAATCCAAGCACATCAGGTTTCTCTGGACGAGGCCATCGGTACTTCCAATGCAATTTTGAGTAAATATCGTCAAACCTTGCCGATGCTAAAAGAAAAAGAATCTGATTATCTTGAGCTCTATAACAAAAAATTTATGTCGCAACATGGTTATCTTGATGTTTCTAAACAACGGATTGAGCTTCAACAAAGTGTTGCCGAAGAGCAAGGTAAAATTCGCGAAATTAAAGCGCAAAAAGAAGAACTCACGCGACAGTATCAATTAACTATTTCAGATTTTAAGCTTGATATTGGGCAAAAAGTCTTAGATACAGATCAAAAACTTAGCGAAGCACAAGCTAACTTGGATAAAGCTAAACAAAATCAAGAATATACTGCGCTACGTGCACCAGTTAGCGGGTACGTACAGCAGCTTGCCGTACATACTGTCGGTGGGGTGGTTACTCCAGCTCAGGCTTTAATGGTAATTGTACCGCGTAGTGGTGGAATTTTGGCGGAAGTCCAGCTGGAAAATAAAGATGTTGGTTTTGTACATGATGGGCAAGAAGTTGAGGTTAAAATTGCCGCATTTCCTTTTACGCGCTATGGTACGATACATGGGGTGGTAACTAGCGTTTCTGCCGATGCTGTAGCTGATCAAAAAGAACAGCTCTTGTATAATGTTTACGTCAAATTAGATCGTTCTACAATGCCAGTTAATGGAACTGATGTTTATCTAAACCCGGGTATGATGGTAACTGCCGAAATTAAAACTGGACGGCGTAAATTGATTGACTATTTCCTGAGTCCATTGATTCAAAATACCACCGAGGCTTTCCATGAACGCTAGAATTAATTTCTTTGGATACCTAAAGTGCAAATAAATAAAATTCCATTTTCTCAATTTAAAGCGGTAATGCGTAATGCTCTTAGTTTGAGCAAAAAATCTGCTTTAAAAATCATCATCTTTGATTTGAGTTTTGTCGCGCTGATTGGCATATGCTATGGGGTAGTAGCTTTATTATTTGCAATTTTATCTCCAATATTACCTAAATGGCTTATCATTATCTTAGGCATTATTTCTTTGATTGTGGCAGTGTATCTATCCGCAACGCTCTTTGCTCGTGTGTTTTATAGTAAAATAAATTTTATTTGGCGGATCAGAAATCATGAAGCTCCTAAGATAAAAGATTTATGGCGTGGGTTATCTCCTCCAATGTCACTAGCCAGAATTAATGTGTATTTTATATCATACTGTATGCTATTGTTAGTTATTGCTGTTTTGTGCGCTATCTTTGCTCCCAATGTGTTTAAATTTTCAAAAATAATCTTCAGTTTAGTATTCTACGTTATTGTTACAATTTCGGAGTTTGCGGTAATTGCTATAATTCTTAATGAAATTACACCAAAACAAGCATTGATTGATGCTTCAAAAATAGTAAAAACAAATATTGCTCTTACGTTAATTATGCCGATAGCGATATCCTATGTAGTATCTATTCTCTTTTTACTATGTTTTTTGTTGTTGCCATCAAAAGCCGTAATAGTTATTAGTGGTATTTTATATTTTAGTTTCTTTATGTATTGGCAAGTTGTCTTGCTAAATTATGATCTCAGTATTTACCAGATGTGTGTTGATGCTGTATCCATATATAAAGGGTATAATCAACAAAGTATATATGTTAAAGAAACCAATGTTACTAATAATTCAGCATCATCAGCTCGAAAAAAGAAAATTCTTGCAACAATAATTAGTTTTTGCATTCTAGGAACGTTAGCAATTAAATTGATTCAATACTTCAAGCCTAGTATTTTAAGCTTAAAAACTACCAATACTACCTCTAAATGGCTTGATCTGCGTAACGAGTCTGAGCAGCATGTAAAAATTGATCCACAATTTAATTATTATACTAATGCTATTGCGCTAAGTCTCAATGAACACGCTATTAAAACAGTTGGCGTAAAAAATAGTGATGCATATTATGATAAGTTTAACAATGGCATAAATGGGCGTACTGGATGGGTCGAAAGTAGTGCTGGAATATTAATGTTTCAATCATCTAATGGTGAGTTTATTATTGTTGGAGCCAGTGGGGTACTTAATAATGGAGAGATGATTCAAACTGCATATCAGTCGTTGTCTGAATTAAACGGTTCTGAGAGTGAAATAAATAGATCTAGTCCAATTTACCATAAGTTACGAGTTTGGGTTGGTGGTAACGGTCTAAAAGGTAGTGGTAAGTTAAAAACTCTTGATGAGCTAGGTATTAAATCTCTAGCAACAACACCGCTTATTGTTAATAATGTTGAATTGTCAGGAGGTAATAAGGAAACTGGTTTTGCCAATTTTAGTTATGATGATGGTCGTTTATCAATGACTAATTCAATTAGGTTAATTTATTCTCCAATTTTTCGAGTTTTTTCTCAAGCAATAAATATTGAAAGCGTGTCTAATCTACCTAATCTGTCAGGTGCAGGCAATGTTCGTGATTTGCGTGAAGCGATGGTATTATCTCCAGCTTTAAAACGTTCTGTAATTGAGTACATGAATAAATCATATACGGACAAACAACATAAGATTGATGAAATCGTTCAATTATGGGCTGCAACTTCAACAGTGAAAGACACTTTGGCATCTACATTACTCACTGGCGAAAACCGCCCTGATACAGGGAAACGAGGAACTAATTTATCTGAATCTGATATTGCAAAACTTGAGTTTATTGAGCAATTTACTGGGTATTATGGTGGAGTAAAAGATTTTAAAGATCCAGAAGCCAATTCAATTGATGGTCGTTTTAGATACCGCGGTGATGCTCCGCATGGGTTAAATTTTCCGAACGCTAAAGGGCTTGAATCGGAGTACATTCAAATTTCTAGATTGGTAATAAGCAATTTAGATAATCCACAAATAATGGATAAAGAATCTAACTTGGAGATGTTGAAAAAAACTAATAGCACAGCGACTGAATCAGCTTCTGAGCAAAGCATAATAACATTAATTAACCAGCACAAGGATTCAGCGGCTATTAATGTATTGCCAAAGTTAAGCGTTCAAGATAAACAAAATCTTGCACAATACATAGAATCAAATGTTACTAATATGACGCCATTATATATCTTTTGGTTATCAGAGCAAAAATATCAAAATAATCATTTAGACCAAGCTGCATTTTATTATTTATTTGCACGACTGCGCTTGGTTGAGGATATTGAGCGTTGCAATGATGCTAGTGCAGGAGACGGAGTCTTTATGCTTATAGGAAAGCTTGCACCCAATGCTATGGTTTATACTACTCAAACAATTAGTAGCAAAAAGCGTTATTTTATTGGTAAACACGTTGTACGCTTAGATAGTAAACATCCAAATCAGTTATCACCACAGTGGATATGTGTGCACGGAATCAAAGC
>SSGY01000142.1 GCA_008017145.1 Neisseriales bacterium | reverse complement strand
CTAATGCTGGTAACTGCGCTGAATCGCCATATTGGTTATGATAAAGCTGCCAAAATTGCTAAAAAAGCTCATCATGAAGGTTTGGATCTTAAAACTGCCGCATTAGAACTTGGCTTTTTAACCTCAAGTGAATACGATCAATGGGTAATTCCACTTGATATGACTCACTCTTAAAAGCATGATAAGATATGACGAATAAGATTAAAATCGGCATTCTTATTTATGATAAGGTACAACCCTTGGATGCAATTGGTCCGTGGGAAGTATTTGCAATATGGCAAAAGCTAAATCCCTCCGTATCATTATGTCTCATTTCAGAATTAGGCACTTATGTTGAGTGTGATAGTGAAATAATTCTAAAATCTCATTGCAGTTTTGCCGATTGTGAGCCACTTGACTATCTGATAGTTCCGGGTGGCTTGGGACGACTTGAGCAAGCAAATAATCAACAATTGATCAACTTTATTAAGCAACAGCATCAATCATGCAAGCTTATGCTATCAGTATGTACAGGGGCTTTTCTACTGGCAAAAGCAGGACTTCTGAAACATCACTCAGCTACTACTTATTGGCGTGCGATTAAAGAACTTGCAGAAGATAAAACAATTAAAATGGTACCACAGCGAATAGTTAAATCTGGAAAAATATGGACGGCTGGGGGCGTAAGTAGCGGAATTGATCTGGCTATAGAATTAGTAAAGGAAATTTCTGGTCCAAGTGATAAAGACAAACTACGTCTGATGCTGGAATATTTTCCACCATCTAGCACAACATGCAACCTCTCATTAGCCAACGAGTTACCAGCTTATGGAAACAAAATCAGTAGTACCCAAGAGTTACCTGAATACATTATAAGGCAAGCTCGATAGAAAATTTATAGCAATAAGTCAGTAGTAATTAATTGTATAGATATTTATTTATCAAAAATAATTAGACCTAGAACATTTCTCCCTTCACCAATTAGATAATTATACGTACGGCACAAAGCAGGAATCGGCATAACTTCAAAGCCAATTTGTTTTTGTTGCAACATCAACAGAAATTTACTATCAGGGTAGCAGATTTTACTGCCAGTTCCAAAAATAATTAAATCTGGTTGGTAGCTAAGCAGAAACTCGCAATTAGCTTCACTTAATTCGGTGATTGATTTTAAATGCAATGGCTCAATATTTTGTGGTGAAACCAATATATTATCAGAATACTCTATTGTATTTATTGTAACACTAGAATCGGAATAATGCGAGAATTGATTACCATTTCCATCATGTAGATTAACTTGCATAGATTACTTTTAACAAAAGAAAACTCAAGCATAGCTTGAGTTTTTATATTATTGCTGGAGTTGTTTGGCAACTTTTTTAGCAGCTTCACTATTGGGAAAACTCTTGATTAGTTTTTTAGCAGTGGCATTAGCCGCTGTAGTGTTTCCCAATTGAGTTTGTGAGATATAGACTACCCGCATAGCATCAGGAACGTATTTATTATTTGAGTTAGTAGCAATGAATTTATTCGCTTCATTAATAGCCTCTTTATATTGACTATTTGCTACATATGCCACAGACAAGAAATAACGCGCACTGGCAGCGGAATTTTTATCACCACTAGCAATAATTGCCTGCAACTCAGTGATCGCTGGAGCAATATTATTGGATTGGATTTTCTTAATTGCGTCTTGCAACTGAGAATTCATTGCGTTTTGCGGCGCTTTAGCGCTACGCACAACAGCAGAACCTCCACCAATAGCACTCTCCAAGGCCTGAACACGTAAATCAAGGGATTGCAATTGTTGACCTGCATCACCTTGAGCATTGCCCTGACCCTGCTCTAAATTAGTCACACGACCATTTAACTGATTAATCTGACTTTGAAGGTCATTAACCTGATTGAGCAAATCCAGCATTTTTTGATTAGAGACTTTGTTATCTAGAACACCAACATTTTGTTGGATTTGATTCAAGCGTTGATTAGTGTCCGCTATCTGCTGACGTGCTTGATCATCAGCACAACCTGTTAGAAAAAGGTTTGCTGACAATCCTAAAATCGTCAACAAACTTTTTTTCATGGTTATTCAACACCTTGAGCAACAGTACCATTATAAACGCTACCGTCAACCATTGGTAAACCATTGCTATCTTCAGAGTAGCCAGCTGGTTGAGCTGCTTTATAAGTAATATCAGCACGACGATTCATAGCACGAGCTTCTGAAGTATCGTTAGCATATTTAGCTTTTAATTTACCATTAGAAGTAGCCTCAACTTGAGCTTTGCTAGCACCAGTAGCAATTAAAGCTTTTTTAACTGCATCAGCACGTTTTTGACCTAATGACAAATTGTACTCAACAGAACCGATATCATCAGTATTACCTTGTACTTGTACTTTAGCAGCAGCATTTGCAGCTAAGTAGCTTCCATTAGCTTTCACAACACCAGCGTAATCATCTTTAATATCGTATTTATTAAATGCGAAGTATACGCTATTGTGATTAGATACAACTGGAGCAGATGCAACTGGAGCTGCTACTGGAGCAGATGCAACTGGAGCTTCTACTGGAGCTTTGTTAGAAGAACATGCTACCAATGCACTACCAGCAATAACCAGAGCTAATAATTTTTTCATATTTAAGTTTCCTTTCAGGGGTTAAGTAAATTTTATAAAGCCTCTAAGCGTGATTATACACGATTTTATTACGGCTGTAAACATTAAGATTATCACATTCCAGAACTAGAGGTTGGTTTATTACTAGTACTTTTGCCATCATTATTAAACGTATTTTGTTGTGGGAACATGTTTGCGCTAGATAAACGTGAATTTACAGTTGGATTATTAACTGGTTTACTGTTACTTCCCGCACTGTTAGAATTTTTAGCTTTGCTAGTAGTAATTGCATTTTGTTGTGGGAATTGTGCACCACTATACAACATTGAATTAACAGTTGGACTATTTTCCTGATTTGAATTATCAGTATTATTGTTATCAAAACTCTTAGTCTTATTTTTTGAGTGTTTGCTTTTTGGATGACTGGAATTATATTTTTGTCCTGCTTTACCTGTTAACTGGTTTTGCTGAGGAAATTGTGCCCCACTATACGCAATAGAACTAACAGTCGGACTATTTACCTGTGCTGAGCCAGCGGTTTTGTTTGCATCAAAACTAGTTTTTTGATTATCACCCTGACTTTCAGCCTTGCTGTGCTCAGCCTGCACGTAGCCCGGAGTTGAACCTGAGCTTACGGTTTCATCTGCATAAACGCTAACCGCGATAGATGACAAAGCTAAGATTAATATTTTATTTAGCATTAGAATCTTCCTTTACTACATTTAAATTACGTGATATTATACTACAAAATCAACTTTACGCCAAGTTTACAGTTAGTTAGAAATTTTTTGACCAACGCTGGTCAATAACTTGTCCGTAATTTAAATTATTCAATTTTGTTTGCGTAGTACCGGTTATATTACTGATATATACGCTATTATCACTAGAGAACATGATTAGTTTATCATTTGGTGCAAAGCTTGGTGCAATATCATGATTCGCGTTCTGGCTGATAGGATACGCCGACTGTGTTACTAAATCCAACACATAAGCTTGTAAAACTCCGCTATTACGATTAATAAACGTAATTTTGCTTGCATCATTAGAGAAACGAGCCGTCGTATTATATTTACCCAAGCCATTAGTTACTCGCATAGGAGTTGAACCATTTAAGTCTGTCATAAAAATTTGCGGACCTCCATCATGGTCAGAAGTAAATACAACTTTACCAGTATTTGAAATATCTGCTTCGGTATCAATAGTTCCAAAGTTAACCAAAGGAATCGCGCCGCTCGCAGATGTATAACGTTGATTATTCACCAAATAAACATGCGAACCGTAGTCTTTACTCAAGGTAACCGCTAATTTTTGTGAATTAGGCGTAAAGGCAGGTGAAGAATTTGAACCATTGAAGTTTGCTACTACATAGCGCGTTCCTGCTTTAATATTCTGTACATAAACTACAGGTTTTCCGGTTTCATAAGTAACATAACTAAGATAATTCCCAGTACTATCCCAAGCCAAGGACGTAATTGGATGCGCCATTGAAATTAAAGTTTTAGGGTTATACCCATCATAATCCGCCAAAACTACTGCATATTTACCAGCGCCTTGCTGAACAGCTAACGCAACTTTAGAAGTAAACGCACTAGGTGTATTAGTTAATTTTTTATAAATATTATCGTCAATTGCGTGAATCGCCTTACGTTGGAATTTTTTATTAAATGCCGCCGTTTGACTCAATAAAACTTGATTCGTCGTATTATTAAGCAATTGGTATTCAATTTGCATTTGTCCACTTACTGGATCACCACTAACACTTCCGCTAATGGTGTACTGAGCACCACTTTCAACTGCATCACTACTCACATAATTAAGTACATTAAATTCCCCAGTAATTTTAAAATCACTTGTTACTTCATCGCTAACTGAACCATCTTCATTAGTAAAATTAACTACCGCTAACTTAGGATTTCCCGCACTGTTTCCACCAACGATTTCAATATTTTGATCTGCATATGCAAAACTAAAACCCACGCTTAGGATTAGTAATAATTTTTTATTTATTGACTGATTAAATATTTTCATAGACTTATAACTCCTTGATTTATTGAGGTCTAAAGGTTAAATTTAAAATTCTGAAATCGACATAATTAGCATTATCCGGTAATGGCGGAAATACTTTAAGTCGCATAATTGCATTTTGAACATTCTGATCATATTGAGCATTACCGCTTGACTTAGTCAAACTTACACTACGAACGCTCAGATTAGGATTTAAAACAACTTTAACAATTGCCTTGGCTTTAGGATTTACATCATCTGGAATTAACACAAATGGACGCACCGCGTTAATCACCTGATCGGCATAATTCCCTATTAAATTATTGCTATCGCTCGTACCATTGGGATTCCCCCCTAGAGCCTTACCTTTTCTTACTGAAGTAGTATTCTCAGACAGCACATCACCAAGCAAATCATTTACCTGTACTTTTTTATTAACTAATTTAGCTTTGTTATTCGTTGGTGCTGGCGCTTTAGTATTATCTGTATGCTCTGCTGCTTTAGCAAGTTTAGGATCAACTTTTGGCTGCTCTGCTTTAGGTGTTGGTTTGGGTTGCGCCTGATTCTGCTGTTTAACATTAATATCCGCAGGCGTATCCATAACCTTAATCGGAGCAGGCGGAGCCTTTATCTGCGGCTGATATGTTTGGACATTTTGATTTGGCATAGATACCAGACTAACCTCAATTCCATCGGAACGCGACGGCACCAAAATTGAAATAGGCTTACCAAATATCAAAAGCATAGCAACTACCCCAATATGTAGGCAAAGCGACACTATTGTACTGGTTTTTGTTTGCTGTTTAACCATTTTTCTGTTTAACTACCAATGCTACTTTCTTGATCCCAGAACTATATAACTTATCAACAACCGAGATTACTTTGTCATACTGAACTTCTTTATCCGCAGAAATCACCACAGGAGTATCATCAGTTGCTATCGTTACCGCTTTACTAACTAGGTCAGTCAGCGATGCGACTGGAATATTTTTATTGTTTTGAGTTATTGTATAGTTACCACTTGAATCAATATTTATTTCCAAAGGTTGCTTGGTAACCTGTGAGGCCTTACCTACACTCGGCAAATTAATTACACCAGGGGTAAACATCGGCGCAGTAATCATAAAAATAACCAACAGTACCAACATAACATCAATGTAAGGAACCACATTCATTTGACTTTGTAATTTGTTACGCCTAATTCTACGCTTCATAAATATCCTTTTTTCGAGCTAGAGTCATTCCATCTCCAATTGCCAGCATACAAATATCGACACGTTCATCATGATAAATTATATCATTCAGCTTTTGCAACGTTTTGATATAATTTTTACGTGGGGTTTCTTCCAATACTTGACCATACATCAAAACGTTATCGACGACAATTAAACCACCCGGTCTTACCAAACGCAAGCATGCTTCATAATAATCCACATATTGTGATTTGTTTGCATCAATAAATGCAAAATCATATACTTCACTGGATTGTTGCAAAGATAACAAACTCTCTGCGGCAGGAGCTGTTATTGTAGTAATTTTTTCTGCCACACCAGCACGCTGCCAGAAAGTATTGGCAAACTGTAAATGCTCACCGCTAATATCCAAAGCAGTTATTTTAGCATTATTAGGCATTGCCAATGCCATCCATAAAGTGCTATAACCAGTAAAAACGCCAATTTCCAAATATTTCTTGGCAGACATCAGTCGCGCCAACTGCGCCATAAAAGCCCCTTGATCAGGGCTTATTAGCATCTGCGAATTCGATAATTTAGCGCTTTCGAGTCGAAGCTCCTGCAATATAGCATGCTCACGTACACCATGCTCCAGGCAGTAGCGATACAAATCCGTCGTTAAAGCCGCTTTTTGCATTTACTTATTTTGATGATAGGTAAAATAAACATATGCATCATGTTTGACTTCAGACTCAGCAGCATGCTTCATCTCATCCTGATCGCGAAACTCAGTATCCCACCAAGTGCTACGTAGTTTCATTTGTTGTTCATGATTACCCGGCTTATTCAATAATTCGTTGATAAAGTTAGTTGCTTCAGACACATATTTGGTATTTTTCATTTTTTCCTTCATTTAAAATTTAACACAGATTGACCGTCACTTATTTGTAATTGCAACCACAGCAGTCATGGTATAAAATCTAATCTCTATTTCTTAAATAATAATCCCGCCACCTAAACACATTTCCCCATCATAAATGACTACAGACTGACCGGGGGTAACTGCCCATTGCGGCTCAATAAAATTTAATTCAATACAATCGTTGCCCACATAACTAAGTTGACAGCCCGCGTCTTGCATACGATAACGGGTTTTTGCTGTATAATATCCTTCGGTAGGTAGAGTATTCTGCCCAAAACTCAGCTGCGTCGCGCGTAAAGTTTGCTTTAATAACATCGGATGCTGATGTCCTTGTACGACAATTAATTCATTAGCAGATAAATTTTTATCGGCAACAAACCATGGATCACCTTGCCCACCAATGCCTAACCCCTTACGCTGACCGATGGTATAATACATTAGCCCTTGGTGTTCACCGACTATTTTACCATCTAGAGTAACCATTTTGCCAGACTTAATCGGCATATATCGTTGTAAAAACTCGCGAAATGGACGCTCACCAATAAAACAAATGCCAGTACTGTCTTTTTTATTGGCATTAGGTAAATTCAACTCAGCCGCAATTTTACGAACTTCAGGCTTACACATCTTACCTAAAGGAAATAATGAATGTGAAATCTGGTACTGACTAAGTCGATAGAGAAAATAGCTCTGATCTTTATTGTTATCTGCAGCTTTTACTAGCACCTCGCCATGTTCAGCTCGCTGTTTATCTACATAGTGTCCGGTAGCAACGAATTCAGCACCTAAATTCAGAGCATGCTCTAAAAAAGCCTTAAATTTGATCTCGGAATTACACAGTATATCAGGATTCGGTGTGCGCCCAGCTTGATACTCACTTAGAAAGTAACTAAATACACGCTCTTTATACTCTTTAGCAAAATTCACTATTTCTATTTCGATATCAAGAAGATCTGCAACTGCAATCGCATCCATGCTATCCTCTTTGATTGTACAATAACCGTCATCATTGTCATCTTCCCAATTTTGCATAAAGATACCAATAACATCATAACCTTGCTGCTTCAATAAATATGCAGCGACTGAAGAATCAACGCCTCCCGACATTCCAACTACTACTTTAGTCATTTCAATCCAATTTTAGCATGTAATTTGGCACTATGTGATGCAGCATACTCAATGGATATAGCTGTCCACTTAAATAATCATCGATACATTGCGCCACCAATTGACTACGATGTTCACCTGCTCGCTTATGAATAGTCGCGAGATCAAACCAATTAGCCGCAATCACTCCGTCATCACCTTCAACAGGGCAAGGCGTTTTGCTATAATCAAGCAAAGAACCAGTAAAGCATACCCTCAAATATGTTTGCTCTGAATTCGGGTGATACAAGTATATGCCAACGATTTTCTCTGGTCTAAAATCCATTGACGTCTCTTCCTTTACCTCACGAATAACCGCCGTAATTAAATCCTCATTCGCTTCCAAATGTCCAGCAGGCTGATTCAGCAGTACTCCACGTGAAGTGCTATCACTAACTAATAAAAAACGCTCCTGATACTCTATCACTGCAGCGACCGTAATATGTGGCTTCCACATACCAGCACCCTTATTTTTATATTAATCAGGTATTTTAACACAAGCTAATTTATGACTGCTTACCCATATACTTAATTAGAGTACAAATAGCAGCCATTATCTTGTTAATCATATATGATGCAGAACAAAGAACTAGAAGATTATTTAATGCTCCAACATCACTCTCACTATATCCACATCTATAATATATGATAAAATAAAGCAGAGAAACTCTTAGCGTTAATTTTGATAAAGAAAATATTTTCAGCACATGAAACTCCAACATTTTATTGAACAACATTGGTATCATAAACCAAACCTGTTGCTCACTTTATTATTGCTTCCGTTTAGCCTCATCTATGGATTAGTGGTTATAATCCGCAGAACTCTATTTAATCTCAAACTAAAGTCACAAATTAATGTTGGGGTACCAGTTGTGATTATAGGTAATATTGGCGTTGGCGGCGCTGGTAAAACACCACTCACTAAAGCAATAGCCACAGATTTAATTGCACGAGGAATTAAAATTGGAATAGTGTTGCGGGGTTATAAAGGGAGCGCACACGGTGAGTCGATTGTGGCAGCGAAAGATTCAAGTTCTGTCGTTGGTGATGAAGCACTCATTTATGCACAAGCTGGATTTAGAGTCGCAATAGGTAGTAAACGCGTCGCTGCGGCACAGTTATTGCTTCAAAAATACCCCGATATACAACTAATTCTTGCTGATGATGGAATGCAACACTACTACTTGTACCGCGATATGGAAATTTGTGTAGTTGATAGTAATAGAATGTTTGGTAACCGTCAATTACTACCATCTGGTCCACTTAGGGAATCAATGAGCCGATTAAAAAATGTTGATGCAATTGTAATCAATGGTTATGCCAACCAAGATAAACTTAGAAGTATCTTGGCAAAGTATACTATACCGGTTTATTATCAAGTTCTTGAATTCATAAACTTCTACAACCCACAAACGCAGCAAATCGCAACTGTTCAGGAAATGAAAGACAAGCAATTAATGGCAATCGCTGCAATCGGTAATCCAGCACGTTTTTTTGCTTATTTAGAAAATTTGGGCTTGAAACTAAGTAAAAAACAAGCATTTCCTGATCATTATCACTATCTAAAATCCGATATTAATTCACAATATGCGATAATAACGACTGAAAAAGATTATACTAAGTTAGCTCAATTTAATGCGGCAAACATTTGGATAACTGTGGTTAATGCAAAATTAAATAATAGCCAATTGCTCGAGCAAATAGTACGTTTAACACAAAAGGAATATAATTAATGGACACTAAATTATTGGAAATTCTGGTTTGCCCAATATGCAAAGCAGAACTAGATTATCACAAAAGTGAGCAAGAGTTGGTTTGCCACAAATGTAAACTAGCTTATCAAATCGACGATGGAATCCCTGTAATGTTAATTGATCAAGCACGAAAGATCGATGATGAGTGATTTTACCGTAATAGTACCTGCAAGAATGAGCTCGACACGCTTGCCACGTAAGATGTTGCTTGATGTGGTTGGCTTGCCTTTAATTGTACGCGTAGCTCATCAAGCATCGTTCAGTAAAGCAAAGCGGGTAGTTGTTGCTACTGATCACGAAGAAATCTTGACAGTCTGTAAACAGCATAATCTGGATGTCGTTATGACCTCTCCCGAGCATCAGTCTGGGACTGATCGTATTGCAGAAGTAGTCCAACAACTCAATTTAGCTGAAGACGAAATAATTGTCAATGTCCAAGGTGATGAACCATTAATTGATCCTGAATTAATCAACCAATTGGCTAGCTTCATTGCTGCCAAACGGAGCTCAATTGCTACAATAGCTCATCCGATTCATAGCGCAGAGGAAATTTTTAATCCTAACGTAGTCAAAGTAGTACTTAATAAAGATAATCTGGCGCTTTATTTCTCCAGGGCAGCAATTCCGTATTACCGCGAAGGATTTAACAATGCCAATGATATTGAACTACCAAAACACCTTAATGTGTTACGTCATATCGGTATTTATGCGTACCAAGTAAGCTTTCTGAATATTTATAATCAACTACCGAGCTGTCCATTAGAGCAAGTTGAGGCACTGGAACAATTGCGCGCTTTATATAATGGTTATAAAATTGCAGTTATGACAACCAATCACGCCCCAGCTGCTGGAGTTGATACTTTGGAAGACTTGCTACGTGTGCGGCAAATAATTTTAGCACAAGAAAAATAACATCACTTCGGGATCAGTGTAATTTGATTAAAAAAATTCTTCTCATTGTTTGGTTAATTACCCCATTTCTGAGTTCTGCTGAAGACATCGAGCTTCCTGAGCAGAAGGCTAACCTTGCATCAAATAGCCCCAGCTATGATTCATTATTATGGTATCGTAGTTCTGCTGAGGCTAAAGTTATTTATCTACAAATTTTTAATAATGGTTATGATCAAATAATGGACAATGTTGCAGAATCAGGTTTAAAAACTAATGCATGGGCAGTTGTTTTTGCCCTTGATGGTACATTATTAGATAATTCTAAAACTAAGACAACTCAAATGTCCTTGCGCTCAAATGCAAGTGAGGATGTCCATCAAGCCATGGAATCGACAAATTATTACACAGCTTTGCCTGGTGCATCTGAAATTAGTTGTGATTTAAGAGACGCAGGCGCGCGAGTAATTATTATTACTAATCGTGATGGCAGTATAAATAATAAAAACTTAAATATGATTAGCTGGACGCAGGAAAACTTAAAACAACAGCATATTTGTTACGACAGTGTCATCTTTGCAACACATGCATCAGATACCAATAAAAACCCAAGATTCAGCGCGGTAATTAATGGTGATTATGAAAATGTAATTACGACTAAGACCTTGCCTCCTCTACCGATTATGGGATATTTTGGCAGCGACATTCAAGATTTCCCTAACTTCAAACAAAATACGGCACATGATTACTCTACGGATGATGAGCAGTTTGATGACTTTGGCTATAAATATTTTATGCTACCAAACCCCACTCAAGGCAGTTGGTTAAATAACCGCTTGAAATAGATTCTGATGAAAAAAATGCCTCCCTCAAATAAACAAAAAACTAAGCCTAGGTATAAGCTATTAACGCTAAAGATAGCTTTGGCAGTTACCCTAGGATCCGGTACTATTATTTCTGGGAGTCTGCTTTATTTATTTATGAATCTTAATAATTACTCTAAACAAATTAAACAAATTATTAGAGATAAAAGTACTTATCAACTCGAGTTTAACTCGTTAAACACAGGATTTGATAGCGGCGGTTCGCCTTATTTAGATCTTAAAGATCTAAGCCTAAAAAATCATACTCAGCAAAAGCCATTTATTCAGGTTAAACAGCTTAATTTGACTCTGTCTTATCGTAGCCTATTCCTGTTGCAGCCGATATTTAAGTCTATTCTGATTAATGGAAGTCAGCTCAAATTTGAATTTGATAAGAATGATAATTTATTACTAAATAATGAAGTATTAACTAATTTAAAAACATCAAATCCAAATAAAACCGATTGGGAAAGTATTCTCTTAGCCCAACGAAATATCATGTTAAATAACCTTGATGTGTCCCTAATTGATAGCAAACATCATATGGAATCATTTAATATTAATAAGATCAAACTGCAATTAATACATGGACAAGGTAATGAGCATAATTTGACGATCAAAGCTAGTCCCGCAAATGGCAAAATGGTAATGAATTTAAATTTTGCTGGTACAAAAATATCAGATTATCATGACTGGAATTATGGGCAACTACAACTTTACAACGTAGGTCACAAAGGTTATCAAGTTAAATTAAATGCCAATGTTGTAGATGGTAGTGTTCGTAACATAAATACAGTTTTCGATAGCAATCAGCAACAAGTTAGTAAATTAACAGGTAGTAAAACTAAATCAATTAGTGATTTTAGTGGTGAAATCAAATTGGAACGAATAGCACCACACAAATATCAATTACACGCATCTGACCTAATGACCAAGACGCCGTATGGTTATCTGTTTAAACACGCTTCAATTGATGGGTCTTTTACACTTGACTCAGGAGGACATTTGGAAATTAAAAATGTCGGACTTGAAGGTATCAATAGTCTAATACGACTTAGTAAGTTTAGCGACAAGTTAAATGCACATGGTGATTTAAAAACAATTCATCTTGATTGGCATGGAACAATTTACCATCCTCGTGGACTAAACTTTGTTACTGATTTTGAACAAATAGGCCTTGATTCGAAAGAATCAAATATACCTAGCTTTAATAATTTAAATGGAAGAATAACGGCTGGAGAATCCAGTGGCACTATAGCTCTTAAATTGCAAAATGCCACCTTGAACTATCCTAAAAACCTCTGGCAAGCATTAAATATCAAAAATTTGATTACAATAGTTAATTGGGATCATGAGTCACAAAATCATTTACGAATAACCATACCAATGCTGTCATATCAAAGTGATGGAATTAATTTCAATGCAAATGCTATATACATTCCAATAGAAAGCTCACTTAAAGCACAAATAAAATTTGTACAGCTTGATATCAACCAAATATACAAACTGCTACCAAAAAATATAGGCAAGTCTGATGTAGATTACATTAAACGTAGTTTTAATGGTGGAAGTTTTTATGATAGCACTATTAACATAGATGGAGATCCTGCTAAACTTCCATTTGAATCAGGAGGTGGCACTTTAATTCTTGATAGTAAATTTAATCACGTAAATTATCAATTCCAACCCAAGTGGAATGCTCTAACAAATATTCGGGGTACAATAAAGGCGCATAATCAATCCATTCAAACAAATATCGACAGTGCTAATTTGGATCAAATCTATCTTGGAAAAACCAGCATTAGCTTAGCCAATATACTTGCGGCAAAATTTATATTAAATATTAAAGGTTCTCTAAGAGGAGACACTGGAGATTTTTTGGAGTATTTAGCTAATTCACCGTACGAATCACAAATTGAATCAATTAAACATCAGATAAACTTAAACGGACAAAGTCAAATTAATTTCAAATCAAATTTGCCACTTGATGCTCCAGAAAAACTTAAGTTAACTGGGCAGTATATTTTGCAAAATAATCAGCTCTCATTTATGGCAGAATCTCAACTAAATATAGAAGAAATTAATGGAACAGTAAATTTTTCGCAAAGTGGTTTGGCAAAAAGCGAGCTTAAAGCTAAAGGATTAAACTCAGACCTTCAGCTCAATATAGTTAATGGCAATGAGTTTGAATTAAAAGCAGAAAGCCTAGACTATAGTTATTTAACTAAAACCTTCTCTCCCAAATTAAATCAAGTTCTAAGTGGGCATGCAGCAACCAGCGCTAAGTTTAATCTAAAAAATCAAAATTTAGTCTTGAGCAGTAATTTACAAGGAGTTAGTCTGGATGCTCCTGTGCCAATAGGTAAAGCCGAGTCTGCGATAACACCACTACAAATTTCGACAAATTTAAACGCCCCCCAAACATTAGTTACACTGAACTATAATGATAATGTATTTGCTAAAGCACAATTGGATAAAGACTATAATTTAGAGCACCTTGATTTAGGTATTGGCACAAATGATTTCACTACTGTTGACAATAGTGTTAAAGCTCCAATAGTAGTTAAAGCACAATTAGATAACCTTCATAGCGAACAATGGGCAGAGTTTATTAGCAAATTTTCAACTAATGATGAAAATAACAATATCGAATCTACAACTAATAATGCCAGTGAATCAGAAAATATGACTTCAGGCGAATCAGTTACCGCACTTACGGAGGTTGAAAGTACAATATCATTAAATAATGATCCTGAAGAATCTGAAGAAGAAAAGCTTTTTGCACAATCACGTTTATTTCCAATTCAAGTTGAGATAAACAGTAATGCTTTTTGGATCAAAAACTACAATCTGGATCAAGGTAGCGCGAATTTTTTAATTTTCCCATCACAAATATTTGCACGAATTTCTACGCCAGATATAAGCGGTGATGTAAATTATCTTCTTGATGAAAACAAGCTTTATTTAAATTTGCAAAGACTATTGTTCTCCACTGAGAATTTCAAACCTGAGCAACAGGCAGTTCCACAAAAAGAAATAGAATCTGAGATCGACAATAGCGAGTCGACTTCAATTACCGAACTTACCGCTAAAGCGGCACCTCACTTGCCGATTACCTATGTAAACATTGAAGAATTATATTTACAAAATCACTATGCAGGGAATTTAACAGGAACTATTTATCAGCAAAATGATTCACTATTTTTAGAAAACATGAAGCTAAGCAACAAATCTGCAACTACTTTGCTTAATTTGACCAGTCATTGCTTCGATTGTAGTGAAAGTGATGCTTATGTTGCATTAAATGTTCACTCAGACATTGACAACTTTGGCTTATTCTTGATTAAATTAAACCAAGGGGGGGTGTATAGAAATGGACATGGCACATTGGATTTAGGAGTTAGTTGGGCTGGTGGTTTAACCGACTTTAATCCAGGGAACCTAACTGGTCGAGCAAATTTAAACATCCAAAATGGTGAATTACTTCAACTTAACCCTGGATTATTCGGCGCATTGATGGGGGTTATTAACCTCAGTGCCATTAACATTACAAATCTAAATCACTTTAATTTTAATACCTTATTTGGGAAAGGATTTGCTGTAAAAAATCTGGATACTAATCTATATCTTAATCATAATGATCTGAAAATTGAAAATCTGGATTTGCATGGTGAAGTTGCAGATGTAAGCACATTTGGAAATTATTATTTAGACAGCAGTACTATTGATACCTACCTGACAGTAACACCACGATTAAGCGGAACTATTGCTACTACCGCAGGAATTGTTACCCTTAACCCATTCATTGGTGGCTTTGTTTATTTAGCAGAAAAACTAATTGGAGACCCCATAAATAAGGCATTAGCAATCAGCTATCATGTGCAAGGAAATGTAGAAAGCCCTACTATGACACAAACAAAAATAAGTAATCAAGTTATAAAAAACTTTAAATCAAGTTTTGATTTCCTGAAACCGCTCCAATAAAATTTGCTGAATGTTGCCAGATATAAGCTAAGCTATCTTCTAGTGAATGGTTACTATCTAATTGATGAAATATTGCAGCAGCATTACCATCTACATAACGCTGACTAACTCGATAGGGAATGGTTGTATCATTGATACCGTGAAAGACGAGAGCAGGAATCTGGCGTAAAAACCCATGATCCTGATATTTTGCCAAATCAGCCAAAAATGAATAATCAAGCGGAATTGTTTGCCCATAACCATAGTGATAAATTGGTAATGAACCTTCCGTTTTCCATTTCTTCAAGTTATCCGCCCCAATAATGTCATCCCAAAGAAAGTTAATCTCCAGTGCAGGAGCTAGAAGAATTAATTTACAAGCCATTTGCTCTTGCTCTGCAATAATTAAACTATATAATCCTCCAAGGCTTGAACCAATCAAGATTGTTTCTTCATTTCTAATTAAACTTTTAATATAATTTAAAGCTTTACTCGGCGTTAACTTACTAAAGTCATCTAAGTTCAAATCCAAAATTTGGTAGTTGATGCCAACATCCTGTAATTTTTTAGCAAAATATTTAGCTTTAAGAGAATTCGGACCTGAGGCAAAACCATGAAGATATAAAACTTGCATTGAAACAACCAAATAAAAAACCAACCACTATGGTTGGTCAATTTAACACTAAAGGATTATTAATATGTCAGTCCAATTGAAACTAAACCACCTACAGAACTCTGAGGCACCAATGCTACTCCGTTGGCAGTAACCAAGCTTTGAGTAAAGTAATAATTATTATAGAATGCCTGAGCACCTAATTGTAAATTACGATAGACATTAAATTTAGCACCCAACGTTGAGGTATATGAATAATAGTCATTCGGAGATAAACCCGATGTAACTGGCGCCTGACTGGCATTGTAAACTCCGTTTTGATCTAAATAGATATCAAATACATCATTAATTCTATATTCTAAACGAGCACCAGCACCAAAACTCCAGTAATAATCCTGAGTCAAATTAGTCTGCGAACCAGCCTCAGTTAGAGTATACGATGATAAGTTAGTGTTACGTCCCAAATAGCCATATGGAGTAATGAGCAAGTGATCTGGCAATAAACTAAACGCATAACCAACTTTAGCATTAATACCACCAAATGATGGTTGCGAACCTGTCGTAGTTCCTACCGCTGGAGTTGCAGGATCAGCATTTTGCGAGTAATAGGTTAATAAACTTGCATTTATATCCATCCAAACGCCGACGTTAAATAGGCGCTCAACCTCGAGGTTAATATATTGGCTGTTATTTACCGCACCATTGGAGCCATTGGTTAAATTTCCTGAAGTAACACCATAACCAAGGCTATATTGGCGATCGAATTTCTGAAACGCACTATACTCAGAAGACTCAGCATTGCCTGCGGCATTTGCATCTGCGGCATAAACTACAGTACCAGCTGAAAACACTAACGCACTTAAAAGCAATTTACGCATCATGCATAATCCTTAAATTGAAATTACTTGATTTTATACTACTCAAACTTTAAAGTCAAATATTAACTATTATTTAGTACGTCTAACGTTCTTTTTTGCAACAGCATAATATGCCAACCAAACAGCCGCAAGCGCAGCCACCACTACAGCAACAAATACCTCACTATGATGAATCCACTCAACCAAGTCATCTAGATCATGTGCAAAATAATAACCTGCATAAACCCAGATTGGTACACTAATTAAAGCAGCTCCGCCATCCATAGTTAGGAATTTCAACAACGAGACTTTGCGACTTATACCCGCAGTGATAAAAATTGGCGCACGAAGCCCTGGTAAAAAGCGGGCAACAAATAAAATACGATTACCATAACGGTGGCATTTATCCTGCATCCGATTATATATTTTCTCGGTAAAAACATGTTTAAGCAATGGCAACTTCTTCACTTTAGGTCCTAAAAGACGACCAAGCATAAACATTGCACCATCACCTATCAAAACACCAAGTAGCGATATCATTACCATCACGTGAACATTGATAGTTCCTGATGCTATACCACAGATAACGCCACCAGAAACTAGAGTAATATCTTCAGGAATTGGCACACCAAAACCGCAGGCCACCAAAACCAGAAATACTGCAATATAGCCATAATTGGAAAAAAACACCACTAGCTCTTGCAAAATCTCCATGATTACCCTCTAATAGTACTTGCAATCTTTTCCGCACAGGTTTTAGCCATCTCTGCATCGCTAGCTTCCACCATTACCCGTACCAATGGTTCAGTTCCACTAGCACGCACAATAACCCGCCCATCATTAGAGAGCGCGTTTTCAACTTCAGATATAGCCTGCTTTGCAGCATTTTGCCAATCAAATGATTTATTTGTCAAGCGAATATTAATCATTGTCTGTGGATAATCTGCCCAGTCGACAACTTGCTCTAGGCTTTGTTTTAAAACAACTACGCCAGCCAACACCTGTAATGCTGCAATTATACCATCACCAGTTGTATGCTTATCTAAGCAAAGTATATGCCCAGAAGCTTCACCGCCAATTAACCAATCACGTTTTAATAACTCTTCAACTACATAGCGATCGCCAACTTTAGCCCGCACTAATTCATAACCTTGATTCTTAAGAGCGACTTCCATGCCCATATTGGTCATTACGGTTCCAACCACTCCTGGAAGCTTCTTACCTAGTGCTTCATAAGATTTCAAAATTAGATAAATTAGTTTGTCACCGTTTAATAGATTACCTTTGCTATCACTAAAAACAACTCTATCACCATCACCATCAAAAGCAATTCCATAATCAGCTTTGTATTTGAGCACTGCATCAACCATGGTTTCAGGATAAGTTGAACCACAATTATCATTGATATTGATTCCATCCGGCGTACAACCAAGTTTAATTACATCGGCCCCAAGTTCTTCAAATACGTGCGGCGCAACATGGTAGCTTGCACCATTAGCACAATCAAGGACAATCTTTAATCCTTTAAGATCCAAACTATTGGGAAATGTACTTTTACAAAATTCAATATAACGCCCCTGAGCATCACTCAAACGACGAACTTTACCCAACTTAGGTGCAATTTCCATTTCTTGATCTAAGATAGCTTCAATTTCTAATTCAACAGAATCGGCAAGTTTAGTACCATGCTCGGAGAAAAATTTAATTCCATTATCATAATATGGATTATGTGAAGCACTAATCACAACACCAGCAGACAGACGTAATGTCTTAGTTAAATAGGCAATTGCAGGTGTTGGAATAGGTCCAGCCATATAAACATCAACTCCGGCATAAGCAAACCCTGCTTCAAGCGATGATTCAAACAGATAACCAGACAAGCGCGTATCTTTACCAATAATAACTGCAGGCTTTTTACTCTTAGCCGCAAGAACTTTACCAGCAGCATAACCTAGGCGCAATGCAAAATCTGGAGTAATTGGAAACGTACCAACTTTGCCACGTACACCATCAGTACCAAAATATTTACGCATTCAGGCTCCCTTTAATTAGTTAGTTTAATCAGGCTATCAACTTGTAGTTGTGCTAGAGTTCGCATCATATGACATAATGTACTCAATATCTTTGGCATCAATGGTTTCAATTTCGAGCAACATTTTTGCCATCATTTCGACTTTATCACGATTATCAGTCAATAATCTACGCGCAACTTTGTATTGTTCTTCTAAAATACCACGCACGGTTTCATCAATTTTTTGCATAGTTGCTTCTGATACATGCTTAGTTGAAGTAACGCTACGTCCCAAAAACAACTCTGACTCATTCTCGCCATAGACTACAGGTCCCATTTCTTCAGTCATTCCAAAACGAGTAACAATTTTACGAGCAAGATCAGTCGCACGTTCGAAGTCATTACTAGCACCAGTAGTCATTTGATTCATAAATACTTCTTCCGCTACTCGACCACCAAACAAAATGGCAATTTGATTTATCAAGTAATCTTTGGTATAAGCATAACGATCTTCTTCTGGTAACTGCATAGTTACACCGAGCGCTCGTCCACGTGGAATAATTGTAACTTTATGTACCGGATCAGTACCAGGTAATAATCTGGCAACAATGGCATGTCCTGACTCATGGTATGCAGTATTGCGTTTTTCATCATCTTTCATCACCATTGAGCGACGTTCTGCACCCATAATGATTTTATCTTTAGCATCCTCAAAATCATGCATATCAACCAATTTTTTATTTCTACGAGCGGCAAACAAAGCTGCCTCATTAACCAAATTAGCTAAATCTGCACCTGAAAAGCCTGGTGTTCCACGAGCAATGATTGAACCCTCAACATCATTAGCCACTGGAACTTTGCGCATATGAACATTTAAAATTTGCTCACGCCCCTTAATATCAGGAAGAGGAACAACAACTTGACGATCAAAACGACCTGGACGCATTAAAGCAGGGTCTAAGACATCGGGACGATTAGTTGCTGCAATAATAATTACCGTAGTATTAGTATCAAATCCATCCATTTCAACCAACATTTGATTTAACGTTTGCTCACGCTCATCATTACCACCACCTAAACCAGCACCACGCTGACGTCCAACAGCATCAATCTCATCAATAAAGATAATTGCCGGCGCATTTTTTTTAGCTTGTTCAAACAAGTCACGTACCCGCGAAGCACCAACACCCACAAACATCTCAACGAAATCTGAACCAGAAATACTAAAAAATGGAACACTAGCTTCACCAGCGATAGCTTTAGCTAATAAAGTTTTACCAGTTCCCGGAGATCCGCTAAGTAACACACCTTTAGGGATACGTCCACCCAAATTTTGATATTTGGTTGGATCTTTGAGATAATCAACAATTTCCATAACCTCTTGTTTAGATTCTTCACAACCCGCGACATCATTGAAACGAATCAAATTCTCTTTACTATCAATCATTTTAGCCCGGCTTTTGCCAAAACCAAACACGCCGCCAATTCCACCGCCACCTTTACCACCTGCGGCACCTTTCATGAAGTAAATCCAGATTCCAATTAGCAACAGCATAGGGAACCAAGAAATGAAGATATTCATCAGCAATGATTCTTCTTTAGGCTTCGCTTGGAAAGTTACTTTATTTTTAATCAAATCATTTATTAGTTGAGGATCAAATGGCGCGAAAGTAGTAAATTTACTATCATCTTTTCTTACCCCATTAATCCACTGACTTTGCATATTGTTACCTTCGATAACAATACTTTTAACCTGTCCGCCTTCCAATTCACCAATAAATTGTGAATAAGGTACCGTATTTTTAGTATCGCGGGTATCATTAAACTTATTAAAAACCACCATAAGCCCAAGACCTATTAACAACCAGATCAATAAGCTTTTCAACAAATTACCATTTCGCATAAATTCGTCCAATAATTGTAAATCAGAATCCTACTTATTCGTTTAAGCAGCACCATTCACGTTTTTTAAAAAATAAGATATGTTATTATATCATACTAGCTTCTTACCTTTGCAAAGTAAGTATGTTTCACTGCTCTTGCTGCGTGATGCACTTGGCTTACGAATAACGACCTGTGTAAAAAGTTCGCGCGCTTGTTTTACCAGATTATCAAATTCATAACCATGAAAAACCTTAATCAAACAATGCCCTCCAACTTTTAGATGATCTTTGGCAAAATCGAAAACCAACTCAACTAAGTAAGCCTCACGACTTTGATCGACTTGTTTAATCCCAGATAAATTAGGTGCCATATCAGAAATAACTAAGTCAACTTGACGCTGATTAATTGTTTCCAGCAAAGTATCTAGAGTAGTTTGCTCTGTAAAGTCACCATGAATAAATTTAAGTCCTGGCAGGGGCTGAATTTCAAGGAGGTCAACGCCAATTACAATTCCATTTGCTGGAATTTTAGCCAAGGCAACTTGCGACCAGCTTCCAGGAGCACAGCCCAAGTCAACAACAATGTTAACGCCATTAAAAATTCGATCTTGCTCATCCAATTCAATTAGCTTATATGCAGCGCGTGAACGAAAGCCATCTTTTTGTGCTTGGTTTACGTAGCTATCATTAACATGTTGTGTAACCCAAGCTTTTATTGATTTATTTTTCCTAACCTTTTCATTCATAGCGAATCACGTCCAATCAATTTAATTATTAAATGACTCAGCACATAATATCCAGTAATACTCAGTGTTGCTAAGTTGAGGTAACTAAAAACATCATTAAATTTAATCAACGGCAATAAGCATGGTACGTTAGTGATATTCAAGGCTAATAAAGACGCAATTATTACTACATAAGCAACTATATTAACTATAAAATGTTTAGCAAGCCCAAGTAAGTTCAAAATAAGCGGCAAGCCAAGAAGCACTAACAAGCTAAAGAGGTAGTATAAGTCAAAAAACTTATAAAATACTAAACCGATACAAATAGCAACGGCAGTATATGCAAATAAAAATACTCTTGCTGCCCACAAATTTTCTAAATCATCGCCAGTTTTATTAAACCAAGGCACATAAAAACTCTGAATTGTTACAATATTCACGAAAGCCAAAGACTCGGTGACTGACTTATAAAAAAGTAAAATCACGAGAAACAAGGACACGAAAGCAGCAGCTAAAGAATGTTTGACCATTACCATTGCGGCACTAATGTAATCAAAAGAATTTTGAGCGCTATCAATTGGCTCCATATCATTAGAATTTGACATTTGTTTAGGAATAATACCACGGGCTAAGCTTGGCGTATCACTATCAACCGCTCGCACCACAAAACCAATTGAGCCATCTTCTAGACGCGTTTGCTGAGTTACTAAGCGCTTACCATCACTAAGTGAACTAGAACCTGGTGTAGCTAATGCAAAGATACCAGTTAAAACAAATAAACACAGCACCAATAATTGGATTAATTTACTGAGTGCTAGCTTTGGCTTAGCCTCTTTACTTGATTTCACATATTTAATCCGATTTAAAGGATTAATCAGCAGCACTAGCATGGCGCTCACCAAAACCAACCATAATTGTGGAAGGGACGAGTAGTTCAGCTGTAAAGTTGTAAAATGATTAGCAGAAAGTTTATTTTCAGTCGCAACATTATGCAAATTAGCAATTAAGTTACCATTACCAATACCATGATAAGCAATTATAACCACAACCGCCACAATTAGAGAGCTTAAGATTAATACTAGGATTTGATTATATAATACACTAATCACTCCACCAATTAATAAGCAGATAAGAACTACACCCAACAAAGACAAAGTACTATTCCCAAATTCCCAGCCCAAAAGATTTTTTAGTATCCAAACCATAACACAAATTGCAATACTCGCACTAAGCAACATAAATAGTGCATAACAAACCAACATAACTCGCTGATGAATATTAGTTGTAACACTTGATGTTATAGAGTTAAGAGAAGATGATTCAGCTAATTTATGCCCCAAAAAGTAAGAAGCAACTAAAAAACACGGTACAAAAAGACATAGTGCGGGGATACCTGCATATGCACCATAACTACTTAACAACAAAAATTCAATTAAACCAAAACCACCCATGCTTAGACAAACCATCAACGTATTAATACGATGGTTTTGCATAATAAGATAATCACCGCTCGACGGATTTTTGCGGCGGAAGTAATATGAAATTACCGCTATTATTCCAAGTAAAATCGTCATCATTATGTAATCAAGGTTCGTTATATTCAATAAATGCATTAAAATATCCAATAAAAGTTACAGTTCCATAAGCGATACCTGACTCTAGTTACAAGCACAATAAGCACGCCATACCGCAGCAGCAAAAGCCACCATCAAGAAAATTTTTACAACAAGAGGGTATATTATAAACTAAACAAAAAACGATGACAATAATTGTCATCGTTAATGTTTGACTGGCTTTCGCTATTAGCCAAGTATCCCATGCCAAAAACCAGCAACTGTTGCAGTCATAAATCCTGCCATAATTGCCGCAGTTAGCGCTTTAAACCCCATCGAGGCTAAGTCAGATTGACGCCCTGGTGCTAACGCAGAGAATGCGCCCATTGAGATACCAATCGATGAAAAATTAGAAAAGCTAGCTAACGCAAAAGTTGATATAAATATTGAATTAGCAGATAAAACTCCCGCGGCTTCCATTTTACCCAAACTCATATAGGCGACAAATTCATTAATTGCAACTTTTTGTCCAAGCAAGCTTCCAACCTGTAAGGTCTCACTCCAGCTAATTCCCATAAAGAACGCAAAAAATCTAAAAATAAGCCCAAAAATAAACTCCAGTGACAAGCCATCGAACGCTTTATTTGACATATTTTGTACCCACGCGTTAAGGTGAACAATGTCGCCAATCCAAAATAAAACTCCGTCTATTGCGTGAACTAATGGAATAACGGCCATCAAGGCTGCACAAATCGCAACACCAATTTTAACCCCTGTGAACGCACCATGCATAATTGCATCAATTGCGCTGTCAGCTTGCATACCACCAACTTTAATATGTGAAGAATCCATAATCTTGTCATATTCAGTTTCAGGAAAAAATATTTTAGCAAAGATGATTGCTGAAGTTGCATTCATGAACGTTGCCGTTAATAGTGATTGTGCAAAAATTAGTTCTTTGGCATGATCTCCACCACCCAAAAAGCTTAAATAAATGCCTAAAGTTGAACCAGATAAATTCGCTAAACCAGCAACAAAAGCACAGGCTAATTCAGAACGAGTCATTTTTGCCACATATGGACCAATCACCATTGGGCCTTCAGATTGTCCAAGAAAAATATCAGCGATGACAACCAAACTTTCAACTCCAGAGAGACGAATTGTCTTACGCAGCAAAAATGCTAAAAAAACAATAATACGCTGCATAACTCCGAAGAAGTAGAGCAACGAAATAACTGAACCAAAAAAGATAATTGTCGGAACAACTACCAATGCAAATACAAATCCATATTTCGATTTATCAACTAAACTACCAAAAACAAACCCTGCCCCTTCATTAGCATAGTCCATAAATTTTAACAAACCAGCAGAAAGCAATTGCAGTACGGAGCTAACCGCAGGAACATAGCGAATTAATAAAAACAAAATATTCTGCATTATAAATGCAGTTAAAACCAACTTCCAATTAATTGATTTACGATTTTCCGAAAAACAAAAAGCAAGAGCAATCAGAAAGAAAAACCCAAGAAAGCTTTGTATAACCAAGCCTGACATGATATATCCCCATTTTTAGTTTATAAGTATTAGATACCTATTTTACCCAAAAACAATATCATAAACGTTGTTAGTTTACATCTTTTTGCATTGCGCAAGCAAAAAATCCATCCGTATCATGTATAGTTGGACTCAACTCAAGAAAGTCGCCACATCCCAGCCCTAAATCTTTCAACATAACAACCTGATCTATATTCACTATTTTAAAATCAGAATTAAGATTGAGAAACTCGGTAATGATATTTTGATTTTCATCAGGCAGAATACTACATGTTGCATAAACCAACCGTCCACCAGGTTTTACTAAGCGAGCAGCAGAATTTAAAATTGATAATTGTTTTTCATTAATTTCACGTAAACTTTGTTCATTATGACGAAACTTTAAATCAGGATTACGACGCAACGTCCCCAAACCAAGGCAGGGAGCATCAACAAAAACCCGATCAATTTTGCCAATCAAGCGTTTCACCTTCATGTCGTGCTCATTACTAATTAGCTGTGGAAATATATTTGACAAACCAGAACGCGCTAATCTCGGTGTCAAATTCCCTAAGCGACGCTCATTAACATCAAAAGCATAAATTCGACCGCTATTGCGCATTAACATGCCAAATAGCAGAGTTTTACCACCACTTCCCGCACAAAAGTCAACAATCATTTCGCCACGTTTAGGCTCAAGAAGAAGCCCTGCCAACTGACTAGCCTCATCCTGAACTTCGATAATACCATCCGCAAATAAACTGTTGCCAATCAATGCAGTTCGCGAACTCAACTTAATTCCAAATGGCGAATATTTGGTTAACTTAGCTCTTAGTCCTGCATTTTCTAACTCCTGCATAACTACTTCACGATTTTGTTTAAATGTATTTACTCTCAATGTTAAAGGCGCAGATTTACTCATTGCTGTAGCTAAAACACGAATTTCATCTAAACTATAACGTAAGCTAAGCTTACCAATGACCCATTGTGGCAGCTCAATCGTAGTAAGATCTAAATCAGAAAGCTTATCAATCTCACCCAAATTTATTGTCTTCAAATCACGTAACTGCTGACGATTAACACCCAATAATTTTAACCAAACGTAACCAATCAAAGTAAATGAATTCTTAGGGTTTACGACTTTACTGAGCTTATTGTAATTCCGTAAAATAGTATAAATAGTCTCAGCAACAGCATTTCTGTCACTAACACCAAGCTTTCGATTTTCACGAAAAAAATTTGATAATAACCCATCAGCAGGCTGCTTAAACTCCGCAACTAAAAACCATAATTTAGTACAAGCACGTGCAACATTATCATTCACAATTAACATTATTTCTCTCTTGATGCTTTTTTATTAGCGCATCTAAAACTATTGATGGAACATATTTGGCAACAATCTGCTGCCACCCACTAGTTCCCACAAACCCCTTAACCAAACTTGAAGAAACCTCCGCATAGTCACGAGGTGGAATTAAAAAAACAGTATCGATTGAAGCAGAAACGTCAGAGTTAATATTACGAATAGTCTTTTCAAACTCATAATCCTGAGCATTTCTAATACCTCGTACAATATAAGCAGCATTTTCTTTTAGCGCATAATTTACTAAAAATTCACCACTAAATTGTCCAATTTTGATATTAGGATATTTTATAAGAACTTGCTTCAGTAAATCAACTCGCTCTTTAGTTGTGAAAGTATACGATTTACCAGGATTGTCTCCAACCGCAACAACCAACTCATCAAAGATTTCTGCGGCTTTATCAATCACCCATAGATGCCCATTGGTTATTGGGTCAAAACTACCTGCATAAATTGCTTTAGTCACTTTTTCTACCCCTAAAAAAACGCCACTTTTTATATAGTCATTCAACTAGCAAGAACCAAACTTTAACAGAATAAATCAGAAAGCGTATATTTTAATCTACTCTAGAGCATTTTGAATAATATATTTTGCTAATTTATTCGCAAAAACCTCGCAACATGCTAAACTATTGCCTGAGATTTTAACTTCGAAAGGAAATAATTATGGAACACACATTACCTCAGTTGCCTTATGCATTAGACGCTCTTGCGCCACATATTTCAAAAGAGACTTTGGAATATCATTATGGTAAACATCACCAAACATATGTAACAAATTTAAACAACCTTATCAAAGGTACTGAATTTGAAAATGCTAGTTTAGAAGAAATTACAAAAAAATCTACTGGTGGCGTATTTAACAATGCGGCACAAGTATGGAATCATTCATTTTATTGGAACTGTCTATCACCACAAGGCGGTGGCGAGCCAACTGGAGCTTTAAAACAAGCAATTGATAAAAAATTTGGTTCATTTGAAGAATTTAAAAAGCAATTTACAGCTACTTGCGTCGGAACTTTTGGCTCAGGATGGGGCTGGTTAGTAAAAACTCCAGCAGGAGAATTGGAATTAGTATCAACATCGAATGCAGCAACTCCACTAACGACAGCTAATAAAGCTTTATTAACTTGTGACGTTTGGGAACATGCTTACTATATTGACTATCGCAATAGCCGTCCAAATTATATGGCTGCTTTTTGGAATCTGGTAAATTGGGATTTTGTCAGCAAAAATTTTGCCTAATCAAACACGTATAAAAAATGCCGTTTCTTATGATCGGCATTTTTTATACGTAAAATACTCCTAATTAATTCGTCGATGCTCAAAAGCTGGTAGTTTTGTCCGTATATCTCTAATCTTATCAGAATCTATTGTAGCATAAATGATTTTCTCGCCCTCCAAGGCAGAAACAATCACCTCACCCCATGGATCAACCAGCATTGAATGACCATAGGTTCTCCGCCCAGTGTCATGCGCACCACCTTGATTCACACCAAGAAAATAACATTGATTCTCGACTGCTCGTGCACGAATCAGTAGCTCCCAGTGAGCCAAACCAGTTTGATAAGTAAATGCTGAAGGTAAAACAATTATATCAACGAGACCCAAAGTACGAAACAGCTCAGGAAAACGTAGATCATAGCAAATTGCTAAACCGAAGTTAAAACCAAGAATATCACAGCTGACTATTTTATCCCCAGCAAGCAATATTTCACTTTCATCATAATGCTGAAATCCATCATTAAATTTAAACAAATGAATCTTATCATAATGAGCAATGATCGCACCATCTGGAGAGACGACCAAACAACTATTATAAAATTTATTTGCTGTGGATGAATTAAGCAACACACTGCCAGCAATTATATGTATGCCATGCAAAACAGCAATGTCCTTTAAGTATGATTGTATGACTCCACTGCCAAAATCCTCAGCATGATTAGTACGATAAGGATCATCACTGGTGGTAATCTTTGCAAAAAACTCTGGTAACACTACAACTTGTGCACCATTACCTGCCGCTTCAGCAATCATCTTGGAGGCTTTATTTAAATTTTCTATGACATCACGAGTTGAAATCATCTGTAACGCTGCGATTATCAATTTCATACATTCACTACCTAGTTACCAACTGTAGCATTAACGTTTTTCACAATTTGTTCAGTCACTTGAGTACGCACAACTTTAGGTTTTTTCAAGCTACCAGTTACATGGTAACCAAATGTAAATAGTTTATTTTGTGGATCGCCAAAAACTAATTCACCCAAATAAACCGCCACACCCACTAAAGGATTCAGCGTCACAACTCCAGCAGTAAGCGCCACAACTACGCCAAGCTTTGGCGCGACAGAAACATATGCATCAACTGAATTATTAGCAAAATTAGCTTTACCAAAACTACTAACATTCGCCATAGGCCCAGACATTGACAAATTCTTTAATTCAATTAATGAAGTTAAAATATCAACATTGAGTTTTAGAGAATTAAAGAAAAATCCTTTTTTGAAAATATCTTTTAAATCTCCAGTACTAAACTCAAAGATTCCTTGAAGATTAATGATGCTCATTAACCCACCTAAAACACCAGGATCAACCTGCAAAAATTTACCAGAAGATATATCCGCATTAATTGAACCAACTGTTTGTAAAATATTAAAATCTTGAAAACCACCATTCCATTGCAATGATACATTAGCAGTACCACGACCATTACCAATAATACGCCCTAGGTCTAGATTATATGCCAAGTCACCAAGATCATTAATCTGAGCGTTAGCTCGGAAATCAACAAAAGAAGCATCACGCCCACAACCAAAGCACGCATTAGTTGCGCTAAAATTAATTACGGCTTGCTTCGAACTTAAACTTCCACTTTCAATGAGTAAATCATTTCCACGCTGTATCAATTTAGCATCAAGCGTACCCAGACTATGATTCTGATAAAATAAATTAGTTATTATTAAATCTATATCAGGAAGTTTAGCTTTTGTGACTTTATCAGAACCATTAACAAAATTAATTTTATGCTCACTCTCACCTGAACGAGGAGCAATTTTATTTAATTTTTTGAATAACATATATTTAT
>SSGY01000011.1 GCA_008017145.1 Neisseriales bacterium | reverse complement strand
TTTATAATTTACCTCTTTTTTTATATGTAATACCCATTCTATGAAGCGTATTATAAAAACAACTTTGCGAAACATTAGGTGCTAATTGATTACGTAGCTCTATACCGTCAGCATCTGGATGCTCTTGTAAATAATCCAATACTGCTTGCTTATCGGTAAAAATATTCCGTCTACCTATCTTCAAAGGTTTTATGATCAAACAGCTTCCGGTTTCATTATATCTGTTACACCATCTACGAATTGTGGCATATCCTAAAGAGAGCAACTCAGCTAACTCTTTCTTATTGTAATTACCTGTTTTATACAGTTCCATTGCTTTATCGCGAAGGTCTTGAGAGTATCCGTGCATTTTATTATCAACCAAAATTAGGAGACATAGACTTTAACATATTACGCTCAATAAATGATGGGATAACTATATTTTCAAAATGGAATACAGCACATTCTAAATTGAGCCCTGTGAAATTGTTAAAATACAGATTTGACTTAAATCTCATTAGAAGCTATCTTCTATGGAACGGCTACTGTTGAATATATTTCATTTAGAAATACTAGCACAGAAACAGTTAATGTTATAACAGACAGTGTTCAATCTAATGTCTAAGAAGCTATTACAATGAAAAATGTATTAAAAAAATGTCTATTAATTCCAGCAATAGCTGGCTTAGTCGCGTGTAGCGGCAGTGGCAACTGTCCACCCAACGAGAATAACGAGAATGGCAATATCGAGACATTGCAGGTTATCACACCTAAAAATATTTATAGCAAAAACTCCGAAACTGCTACTGGCTATGTAATAGTTAAAAACCCAACAGACTATCCAGTCAAGAATTTACACTATAGCTTGGGAAATTTAATCGGTAGCGGTAGCGCGGCTACTATTGATGCCGCTAGTGCTGCTGCTTGCTCTATAATTGCCGCGTATAGCCAATGTAATGTTAAATTAAATATTCCAGCAGGTGCAGTTGCGGGTAGTTTGGCTTTCAATTTTAACAATATCGACAATATTACCACTAAATCATCACAGTACAGCATTAATTCACTGCTGCAGATCGGCATCGAGCAAGCACGCTATAACAATATATCTGGTCTTGACGGTATAACTATCAATTATTATCACACGATAATTGCCGGAATTCCTTATGTCTTGGTAAATGGGCTTGTTGCCTCCAATAACGTGGGTACATTTAATAATATCGTATTAGTCAATAATACAGGGGCAATTATTCCCAACCAACAACTAATTAGTGGCAGCGTTAGCAGCACACAGGGTTCAACCTTCAGCATTTTATTGCCGGCACCAACTGGAAGTGGTGCGACCCAAACCTTCAAGGTACAAACTCAAGTAGTAGGAACCGATGGATCGGTAATTTCAGAAGAAACTTCAACTGCAAGTAATACCCTTACCACCTCCACCGGCATTGGAATTGCCAATATGTTGCCGGGCGCAGTTTATTTAACTGCCAGTAATCCACAACAAATAATTACTTTTGCTAATACTGGAGATAATATTGCTCAACTGCAGAAATTAGTCGCAAGTGAATCTAATATTGAAGTAACCTTCACTCCACAACAATTATCCAGCGGCGCAACTACCAGCGCTACCCTTAAATTACTTAATACTACGGCAGCGGCTCAATCCGGTAGCATGATATTAAACTACAACAATGGCAAAGGTGAAACCGAAGTTGCTGGCGATGTAAACCAAAATATAACTCCAACACCAAGTCCAACACCGACACCGCCAATTCCTCCAGCACCAACCGCGGGTTTAACTACTGCACTTAGTCTTGATAATGATTTCTTTACTACCTCTGCGGTTGGCAGCGTTAGCCGTCAATTAACCATAACTAATAGTGGTAGTACTACCGAAAATAATTTTGTGCTAACTTTACCGGCTAATTTCGCGATTAGTCTTGGTAGCAGCAATAGTTGCACGGTGACTCACGGAACCAGTCCAGCGACAATAAGCAATAATTTAGCCACAGCTGGCAGCTGCACCGTAACCGTAACCTACACCAATGCTACGGCAACCGCACAAGCGATTGGAAATATCAGCATTAATTATGATTACAACAATGGCACTGCAGCACCAACACCGGCAACAGTTGCAGTTAATTATCGGGTAACCCAATCAACTGCTAATCTAAGTTTAACGCCAAGTACTACACAAAATTACGGCTCAATCGTTAGTGACAATAGTGCCCTAAGTTCAATCATTAGCTATACAGTGACCAACAGTGGCGATGCCTCAGCAAGCAATCTGGCATTTAATTTTGCGGGAGCCGATTCTAGCTTGTTCCATGAGGTTGCTGGCGGCAGCTGTTTTGCTGGTGGCAGTTTGTCCAATGCCAGCGGTAGCAATAGTTGTACCATCAACACTCAATTTGGTACTGCTCCCAATGGCAGTGCTGCAACGCCGAATAAAACCGCGAACTTTAACGTTGGTTATACTCCATATAGTGGTGGCGCAACAACTAATACCGCCGATGTAGCATTAAGCGGCACGGTTACGGCAGCTCCGAGCGCCAATTTTACTGTTGCTTATTCGAGCACCGCATTTACTTCTGGTACTGGGACACAGACGGATCAATACCAAGGCTATACAAATAACAGCTACATCGTTACCGTGACCTATACCAATAATTCAAATATTGCTGCAACTGGCTTTATCACCAGCAGTTTTACTGCTAGCGATGGATTTAGCAAAAATACTGCTACCTCCGGCACGGGCTGTAATGGTGTGACGATGACAGCCAATGGTGGGACATGTAGTGATACTTATACCCTAAACTCCGCTGATCCAGGAAATCATAGCTTAAATTTAGCCAGTATTACCACCAGTTGGACGGACAGTAGTGGCACTCACACCAACCAAGATGTCCCAGATGCTCCGACAGTTTACGCGAATCTAATCGCGCAAACGGTAGAGATTAATGTAACTAGTGTAACACCAAGCGGATTTGTGTCTAATACACCCTTGGATGGTAAAAACCAATCTAAACCACTGGCATTGCATTACAATACCAATAATGTGTCTACCGCGACCCTGAGCTTAACTTACCAAAACAGTGGAACAATTAATGCAACTAGCTTTACGTCAAGTATTGCAACATTACCAACTGGCTGGTCACAAACCACTCATGGTTGTGATGGTGCGACCCTAAATGCAAACAATGGAACTAGTTGTACTGATGTTTATACTTTTACATCCAGCCCAAGTACTGGTGTTGTAGCATTGACCAAACCAGATGGTACATCTTACTCAACTAATTTTAATATCAATGATGTTAAATTAGGTTGGAACAGCATGGCTGGCAATGTGAGCGGTCAAACACCAACCACCATTGCTGCCGACTCTAATACGGGTGGAGTTGTTTGTACCAATTACTTCCTGCAGATATTTATCTCTAATACTACCCACAATGGTAATTTTGCGACCGAAAGTACAAATATTGGAACCGGGTTTGTTTCTGGGCAACCGATCACCAATGCCGATGCCTTGTGTGCCAATGATAGCAATAAACCCAACGATGGCTATACTTACAAAGCATTACTCTCCTACGGCAATGATACAGCGGCGGCAGTTCAAGGTACCAATCGCTTTGCCTGTGGCGGTACGCCAACAAGTGCTCCATGTGTCGGAACTAACGTAACTGCCGGCTTTGACTGGGTCTTACGTCCGGGATATGTGCAATACCGCAGCTTAAACATTGCTAATACTAGTGTAGTTGCAAACACGTTAGCAGATTATGGTATAACCTCAATCAGTGCCCGCCCTGGTAATTTCGGAATATCTACCTCTACTTGGACTGGATTATCCAATGCTAGCAATTACCAATGGACATCATCAACTACCAGTAACTGTTCTGGTTGGTCTGATAGTTCTGCTAATTATACGGGAATAAAAGGACAGTCAAACAGTGCTCCAGCTGCCTATTCCCCTATCTATAGCAGCAGCAGTTTGAGTTGTGATCATACATTTGCTTTATACTGTGTCCAGCAAGTCCCGTAACTATTCATCATGATGTTCCAATCATAACCACCTCAATCCAAGCATAACTTAATCAACTGTTTCGATTGAGGTGGTATCATATCTTTTGTTATAATTAAACCAAGGTAGTCGTGTAAAATATTGGCAAGTGATGAATATAGAGGGAAGATTACTTGATTACTGAATGTTTAGAAGATTTAGTTTATTTTGCAGCAATCATAAAAGAAGCTAATTTTAGTAAGGCAGCAAAATCATTGGATGTTTCGCAATTAACTTTGCGTCGCTTTATCCAAAAACTTGAAGCTCAATTGGAGCACAGGCTAATCCAAACTGGTCAGACTAATTTTGTGCTAACCGAATATGCGCACAACTTAATGAGCCAATTAGCACCTCAGCTTAAAGCAATGGAACATGAAATGTTTAATTTAATTCAAAACGATTTAAATTATCACAGTACGATCAAAATCGCGTTGCCACATTTTGTTGCTGATATGATTATGCCGCATTTATTGGGTAAATTTTGTTGTGAGTATCCACATATACAATTGGAGTTCGCTTATATTAATTTATTAAATTATTTTGAGCCCAATTTATTGGATTATGATTTAATGTTTTTAGGTTGTATCCCAAATAATAGCCAATTTTATATTACCAAGTTTGGTAAACTCAGAGCTAAACTATATTGTAGCCGTGTGTATGCGGATAAATATGGGATACCACATACATTAGAGGTGCTAAACAAGGAACACCGTTCTCGCTTGGTTTCGTTTATGCATAAAGCGATTAAAATTACTAATTTGAACGATGAGTCAGACTCATTGTTTATTGCCAATACGCGCTTAAATAGTGGTACGGTGGCGGCGCAGGCATATATTGATACCAATGAATTTATTACTTTTTCAGTTTGTCATGGGCAATTGGGTAACGCACCTAATGTTATTCCGCTTTTAACTGATTATTATGTCGAGGAATTTGATTTTTGTTTGTTAAAGAATCGAAACAGTAATTTACACGCTGTACAATTAGTGCAAAATATTTTAGTTAATCTAGTAGTGAAAAATATGCGACAGGTCACAGGTAATTTATTTATGGATGATATTTAATCATGCAAATTAATATGAAGGATGTGATGTATTTTGTGCGAATCATGGAGTATCCAACCATTAGCGAGGCAGCGATAAAATTAAATGTAACCCAATCAACATTGACTAAATTTATTCAAAAACTTGAAAATTCTTTAGGGCGTAAATTAGTTGACTCAGGCAGTCAAAGTGCTTTTTTAACTACTTTTGGTCAGGATATAATTCGTCGCTTTGCACCACATAGACAGAATCTAGAGCACAGCTTGATTAATCGACAGGCTGTTGAAGGTAAATATAGCGGATTAGTTCGAATAGCCTTACCTGAGTTAGTTTATACCACAGTTCTACCACGCTTAGCCGCTGAAATTTTAAGCCAACATCCTAAAATTAGCCTAGATGTAACGATGCTGAAGAAGCCTTTTTTATCGGAAGAAGAGTTTAAGCAACATGATTGGTGTTTTTCAATAAAAGCGCTCGATTACCCTAATTGCGTTGCGACCTATGTAGGTGCCTTGTCGACACAATTATTTTGCAGCCAGTCCTACATGGCGAAGTATGGTTTACCTGATTCAATTGAAGATTTTCGTGATAATCACGCGACTAGGCTTGGTTTGCTAATCAAGCGACCATTAATCATGACTAATTCAATTACCAAAACAGAGTTTTTAATTGATCGCACTCCTCGCGTTATTCTACCGTGTCTTTTGCTCAAACACATTGAAGATAGCGACTTGATTGTTGAAAGTTTTAATACCTGTACGACTTCACATGAACCATGGGTTGTCCCGGTACTTCCAAATTATTTTTTACTACGCTTTGAGCACTATTTGATAAAAAACTTAGAACGTCAAACGATAGTAACTGATTTTATTGCAGAAAAAATACTTAGCTACATTATGGAAGAAGTGCCCAGATATACTGGTAAATTTATTTCGTAATAAATACCAAGAGTATAATAATAAAGTATTTTCCTTAGATAGCATTCAATATTATGCTAAAAATATGGTAAAATCCGCAGGTATTTTTAAGGAAATTAAATGCAAATCATTGACCAGTTAATCGAAGCAGCGCGCAATAATAATTTATTCAAATTAGTTAGTTTAATTAATGATGGCGTGGAGGTTAATCAGGTCAATTCTCATGGAATTACCCCACTAATTCAAGCCGCAAGCTCGGGAAATTGGAGCGCGGTTGAAATACTGCTCCAAGCTGGTGCTAACCTTGAGTTAACCAATAAATTTGGAGCAACTGCTCAGAGTGCTGCTGAACTCTTTGGGCACAATGAAATTGCTAGTAAATTACATGATTTAATCGAGGCAAATCGCCAACAAAACTCTAATATTACCAATGATATCACAGACGATTTATTTTACGCGATAGAAACCAATAATAGTGAGCTAGTAATTAGTAGCCTTAATCATGGTGCAAATGTTAATCAATTAGCATCAAATGGCTGGAGCGCATTAAATGCTGCAGCACTCGGTGCTGATTCTGAAATTATAAACTTACTACTAAATGCTGGTGCTAATCTAGAGTTAACAGATAATTATGGCTGGACAGCACTCTTTTTTGCAACTTGGCAAAATCAACCACAAATCGTAAAACAATTATTATTACGTGGTGCTAATCCTGATGCGCAAGATGATTACGGTAGAACACCACTACTTTATGCCGCACGTGATGGCTTTAGTGACGTAATCCGAGAGTTAATCAATGCTAAGATCAATATTGAACACAGCGATCGCTATGGTTGGAGCGCGGTGTTTTTTGCAGTTAAAGAAGATCATCTTGACACAATCAAGCTCCTTGCTAATAACGGAGCTGATTTAAACAAGATAGATAACACTGGATGTACACCTTTGATCTATGCTGCTCGCGATGGCAAATTTTCAATTTGTGAATTTTTACTAGAGCATCAATGTGATTATCGCTATAGTGATGAACTTGGTTGGACAGCCTTATTTTTTGCTAGTTGGAAAGATCAAGTTGAAGTTATTAGACTGTTAGTTAAACATGGTGCACCTATTGAACAAACTGATGAAAGCGGCAATACAGCATTAATTTACGCTGCTCGTGATGGGAGTTGTCAGTCAATTATTGCTCTTTCTGAAGCTGGTATAAATCTTGATCGCTGCGATAAAATTGGCTGGAGTCCGTTGTTTTTTGCTGTCATCAAAACTCAAGCCGAAGCAGTTAAAACTTTAATTAACTGTGGTGCCAATCTTGAATGTTACGATATTTATGGATGGAGTCCATTACACTATGCCGCACGTAATAATAATCTGGAAATGGTTACGTTATTAATTGAGCTAGGTGCCAATCTTGAACATTGTGATGAATATGGGCGCTCTCCACTATCTATTGCTGCACTATACAACAGACAGGAGTCATTAGATATTTTAATTGCATCTGGAGCAAATATTGAGGACCTCGATGATTATGGGATGAGTGCACTAGATATTGCTGAGGATAAGTTCTTTCATGATACCGTTCTATGCTTAGTACGAGCTGGGGCTAGTATGAGTAAACGCAATGCAGATTGTGGTAAAACTCTGATTTGGGCTACTAGCGCTGGTAAAATCGAAGCTGTTGAACTACTGCTAAACGCAGGAGCAAATGTTGATTATTGTAATAAATCATATTGGACACCATTGATGTACGCAATTAGAGCTGGTCATATTGAAATTGTAAAGATTTTACTTGATCACGGTGCTAATCTTGAAGATTTTGATGAGTATGGCTGGAGTCCACTAATATTTGCAGCTTGGTATAATCAACCACAAATACTAGAATTACTTATTACTCATGGCGCTAATCTTGAACATACCGAACAACATCGTCGTAGTGCCTTACTGATTGCTGCTGAACGCGGTAATTTAGAACCAGCCAAGATTTTATTAACTTATAATGCCAATCTTAATCTGCGTGATGATGAAAATAATAGCGCATTGCACTTAGCAGAAACAAATAGTCATAAGAATTTAGCGGAATTATTACGCAATCCAACTAAATTTATCACCCAAGCAAAACAACAGCAGCCAGCTCTTACAAACGACCATAGTCTGTTAAGCGCAGTAGTTAGTGGTACAGCTAAACAAGTGAAAAACATGATACACCACCATGCCAAAGATTTGGAAAAAACCAATCGTTTCGGACAAAGTGCACTGTCTCTTGCTGCGATTCATGGTAAATCAAATGTAGTGCGTTCACTACTTGCAGCTGGTGCGAATATTGAACATCAAGATGAAAATGGAGAAACACCTCTTATGCTTGCCGCAGAACATGGTAAATCAAATATTATGCGAATTTTACTTGCCGCTGGTGCTAATCTTGAGCATGTTAATATTGCAGGTAGAACGGCACTAAGCATGGCAGCCTTACTCGGCAAGGCAAATCTGGTTAAGTTACTACTCAGTGTTGGCGCTAATTTAGAGCACAGCGACCTTGATCTGCGCACACCATTATTAATGGCTGCACGCCAAGGTAAAATTCAAGTAGTTGAAGTATTAATTGCAGCTGGAGCAAATTTGCAACACCGGGATTACGATGAAATGACTGCGCTTGAGCTGGCAGAAAAATATAATCACCATGAGGTATCTGCTGCTATATTAAAAAGCAATAAATAGTTTCATGAATCGACTAACTACTCCACTAGAAAAGTTAGTTTGCTATTTGAGAATTGATCTTTTTATAAAGCAACCAACAAGCAATTGCTAAAATAAAATATCCAGCAGCCAATGATGTTACCGCGCTGCTGGGCAGCATTCCTGCCAAAATAGAACTGCCAAGAAAAGTCACAACATATGCTCCACTACCAGCAATTCCACCAGCTGTTCCGGCGTAACGAGGGAACATTGACAAACAGTAAGCAAAATAGTTATTAAAAATAAAGCCAGCTAAACAATGCATAAAAAATGCTGGGATCAAAATAGTATAGATGTTTTCACTCTTTAAACTAATCATGAACATAATTATTGCTAGGGATATGGCACAAATGATTGCTACACGCATTTTGGACATTAAGGATAGACTTAACAATCGACGGTTAACTAATCCACCACACATCCATGCAAACCCCATTACCAAAGCATAATGTCCATATTCAATTGGAGTATAACCAAGTGTCACTTGAACTAAAAAAGATCCTAAAAGATTAAATAACATTACCATTGCATATGAGAAACCTAAGCTTAAAACCCCAAGATTAAATTTACTATCACTTAATATCTCACTATAAGCAGATTTAATGTTAGTAAAATTTAAAATCGCTTTATTTTTTATTGTTTCCGGTACAAAGACAAACTCAAGCATTGCTAGAGCAAAAGAATATCCAGCTAAAAAATAAAAACATGATTTCCAGCCGAAGAAACTTTGCAGATATCCGCCAATTCCTGGAGCAACAATCGGACCTAATGACCAGGCAATAGTGGTATAGATCAACATTGACTGCAATTTAATCCCACTATAAATATCAACGATAATCGCACGCTTAGAAACCATGAAAAACCCAACACATAATCCTTGGAGAAAGCGTAGCAGTAGCAGCATCCCAATGCTATCAATTTGTGGAATACAGAAACTGAAGCAACTAAATGCAAGCAGCGAGATAATCGTAATTTTGCGTCGACCATATGCATCAATGATGTTTCCGGCAATAAATTGGCTAAGTGCATATGCAATTAAAAAAATTGTTACTGTAACTTGTGTAAGTGCCTCACTAATATGAAAATATCTAGCAACAGCGGGAAGGGAGGGAACATAAATATCAACCGCCAAACCTGACATAGGAATGATTAAAAACGCACAAACCGCCATAATATTTATCTGGCGGTTAGTAAAGTTATGAGCTACCTGTTGATCACTCATGAATTAATTTCACCGATATCTTTACGATAGTAGCAATCTTTAAAATGGACAGAATCAAGCAATTTATATGTATTTTGTCGCGCAGTAGCTAAATCTTTACCATGTGCGACTACATTCAGCACGCGTCCACCAGTAGTTACAAACTCATTACCATTGGAAGACACACCAGCTAAAAATAGCTGAGCATGATCATGATTGAATTCTTTAATTCCTTGGATGTGATGACCATTATGATAAGTTTCAGGGTAACCACCAGATGCCAACACCACACAACAAGTTGCACCACTTAGCCATTCAAGTTGTATCGTCTCTAATTTTTTATTTAATGCTGCATCAATCACAGTCAATAAATCAGATTTAAGCAATGGGAGTACTGCCTGAGTTTCTGGATCACCTAATCGCATATTATACTCAAGTAAATAAACACCATGCTTGGTAATCATTAAACCAAAAAATATTACTCCAGCAAAATCCATCTTCTCTGCTTTGATGCCGCGCAAAGTAGGTTCTAAGATATCACTAATAAACGCCTGATTAACATCAGCAGTAACGTATGGATTTGGTGCGATAACTCCCATGCCACCAGTATTTAGCCCAGTTTCACCATCACCAATTTTTTTGTGATCTTTGGCGCTAATTAACGGAATTATAGTTTCACTATCCGTGAAAGATAAAATAGATGCTTCAACCCCAACCAAATACTCTTCAATAACTACTTCACAACCAGATTCACCAAATACTTGGTCCAAAAGCATTGAAGCTAAAGCCGCTTCCGCTTGATCATTATCTTCCGCAATAACAACGCCTTTACCAGCAGCTAAACCACTAGCTTTAATTACAATCGGATAGCTAACTTTATCTAAATATTTTAACGCTCTAGCATAATCTGTAAAACTTTCATGATGAGCAGTTTTAATACCATATTTGTTCATAAATTCTTTGGCAAATGCTTTGCTACCCTCAAGCTGTGCAGCTTGCTTATTTGGTCCAAAAATAGAAAGACCAAACGCTTCAAATTTATCAACAATTCCTTCGACCAGCAGCTCTTCACTTCCGACAATCGTTAAATCAATTTTTTGTACTTCGGCAAATTCAAGCAACTCATCGATTTTATTTAATTTCACATTACTTACACGCGGTAATAATTCACAACCAGGATTGCCTTCCGCAACAAATATTTTCTCAATTTGTGGGTTTTGGCTAAATTTCCAAGCTAAAGCGTGCTCTCGTCCACCTTTACCGATAATTAATATTTTCATACTTTACTCTTCCTTATTTTTAATTCCCAATAACTCGTATCCCAAACCATGAACTCAAAGTAAAATTGCCTTAACTCTTTCTCATGAATGCATTATAAGTGTAATTAATCATCGTTCCAATCATAATCATCGTCACTTTGCTTTTTCTGATAAGTAAATACCTTGTTGACAAACAAGGTAGAGGCACGTTCATCTGTCATATGAACATCAAGATTACCATTGCAAAACTCTTGATAAGTCGGTTCTTCAAAGCACTTTGAACGGCTATTGACAGTTAATTTAAACGTATTATTTTTAGGATTCATCGTGATTGTTGCTATACATCCATTACCAACGGTATAATTATAGGCATTGGCGATTTTGCTGTCTGCATTAAATGGTAAATACTGATCAATTGGGCAGAAATAACCAGTAGAACTAAATAAAATACTCAGCCCCATATTTTTACCAACTTGAATTAATTTTATATACGTTACATCTTTGGAGTGTCCATACCACCCAGATTTAAACAATTGTTTTGATGTACCTACAGAAGATTCTAACGGGTCACTTGAGTAAGGCGTATTAACACCATCATCACTATATGCCATACATGATACCGACAACATTAATAACACTAGAATTTTTTTCAATGATGACCCTTTTATATTTCTATGACAAAAATCAAACAATACGTACTAATTCAGCTAATGATTTGCGAGTTTTTTCACGTGCTGGCGAATTCAAACGATAACCAAAAAAACAAAAGACTACAGCTTGATAAAATTCTGGATCAAAGACTTTATGCTGAACTAAAATATCCATTACTTCTTGACTGACAAATCCTTCTACCGGACACGAATCAATACCAATTTGTGCTGCGGCACTCATGACATTACTCAACGCGATGTAGGCTTGTTTCGCAGCCCAATCATTAAGATAGCGAGAGTCTTTTTTTAGTTGAATCTCATTTAGCTGATGGTTTTGGATTAAATTACGTCGCATCTCCTGCATTTCCACAGGTGTTTGCTGAACATCTTGAAGGATATGATCAAAATAGGCATCATTTACCGTAATATCTTTCTTAGAAGCAAACATAAGTATATGACTTGCAGTTGGCAATTGTTTTTGTGCACCCCACATATGCGGATGCAGTTCGTGCAATAGCTTTTGATTTTTCAAAACAAAAACCTCATAAGGTTGCAGACCAAATGAAGATGGCGATAGACTTATAATCTGCAATAAAAAATCAAAATCCTCTGCGGAAATTTTTTTACTGGCATCAAATTCTTTACATGCATGGCGCCAACGATAGGCATCCAAGATTAAAGACTTACTAATTGGCATATTTATAAACTCTCTCTGATTTCATATTATCTTCAACTAGACTAGTAAACCGCAGGTTCACTATCTAAATCACTATGGTAAAGCGTACTAATTTTTGCATACATATACTGGGATAAAGCTTCTCGATTAGGAAAATCAGTCACATTCACCGCTTCCAGTATATCAATCTTGATTACTAGCCCTTTAAGGCGCAAAGTACTCCACACTGATTCCATCCATCTTTTTTTTGAGAATGTAACTTCAGTAGATGGCGAACCATCAGCATTACGATAACGCAAAACAACAGGAACAACCCGGCTTTTAGCAATCATCGCTGATTCAAAAATTGAAGCATGAAATGGCAATATCGTCATACCATCGCTAGTTGTACCTTCTGGAAATAAACCCATTGCCCAACCATCTTGCATGACTTTAGCAATTTTTTTATTTGCCATAACTAAATCTCGTTTATTTTTACGATCAATGAATACAGTGCCACCTGATTTAATGATATTTCTGAGTAAAGCCCAGCGCAACATCTCAACTTTACCAACATAGTTAGTACAATATACACTAGACATAACTAAAGTATCTAGCCAAGAGACGTGATTTTGGACAAACATTGTATTTGGCTGAATGTAATCATCACCAATTGAACCTGTCACTTCAAATTTGGCACCAATCGCCCAAACCATTGCTCGTGCCCATGGCTTGTGAAAAAAACGTCGCCACCAACTCATTGGAATAAAAGGATAAAATAGATATGACGAACCAACAATGTAGCACATCAAAAGAACACACATCACAAAACGTGACCATGAAATTAGCTTACGCATCATAGCAGCCTAAAAATATACTTAGTCATGTATTTTACCTTATACAATGAACGCTAATTAGAGATAATTGATTGCAATTTGAAAAGAATTTATATTTACTGTAAAAGTTGAAGCAAGTCGACTGGACAATCGATCACCAATCTCGCACCGTTTGCATACAACTCTTCCCTTCCACGAAACCCCCATGCCGCACCTACCGCATACATTCCTGCACTATTGGCTGTGAGCATATCAACACTAGTATCGCCTAAAAAAAGAAATTCCGTCGGCTGCAATCCCATAATTTCGGCAATTTCCAGCGCAGAATAAGGATCTGGCTTAGCTGGAGTATTTGCCCGTGCACCAAAGACCACCTCAAATTTCCATTGAGATAAATACGTTGCAACAACTTCACTCATAAAACTATCATCTTTATTGGAAAGAATTGCCAAGCTAATTCCACGCTGAGTTAACTCACTCAACAGTTCACCGATACCATCATACAATCGTGTATAAACATCAAAATTCCGCGAATATTCATCAATAACTTCAGCAAGTATTTTATTGTAGTGTACACCTTCACTGATTTCCGAAGGTAAGGCACGATAAACTAATTTGGAAATTCCGTTTCCAATAAAACGTCGATAGCTCGCAATATCATGGAGTGGAAACCCATGACGCTCAAGCACATTATTCATTGAGTTGGCAATATCCTGAACAGTATCCAACAAAGTACCATCAAGGTCAAAAATTACCGCCTTATAATGATTAGTTGTCATTTAACAATAGCCCTTACAGTCTTAATAACTTTATTCAGTAAATTCATTATCCGAAGTTTCACATCTACGTACCATGATTTTATCAACTCGATATCCACCTTCACGATCAATATCAACAATTTCAAAGACATAATCAGCAAATTCAAATTTGTCAAAAACTTTTGGTAATCTGCCATGTTCGCGACCAATAAATGAAATTACGAACCCTGCAGCTGTTTGATAACTACCCGCGTCACCTTCAGGTAAATCATCAATTTCCAATTCATCCAGTAAATCATTGATTGAAGCTAAACCATCTACTAGCCATTTTCCTGATGGGTCTTTTTCAATCAGCTGAATACTTTCACTATTTACACTTGGAATATCGCCAATTACAGCAGTTACCAAATCACCCAAAGTAATTAAACCCTCAACATGTCCAAATTCGTTATAGACTAAAGCAATATGAGTTTTAAAAGAACGAAATGACTCCAAAATCTCAATCAAAGTTAAACTATTAGGAATGTTATGAATTGGTTTTAAACCCTCAGTCCAGTTCATCTGCGCTTTAGCAACGTGTTCATGAAACTGTTGAACTATTTCCTTAATAACTTTTACCGCTGGAATATAGCCCAAAACATGATCTAGACTTCCTTTACAGATTAATAAATTTTGTGAAGGATTACTTAAGATTTTATCAACATTATCTATTGATGGTGCCATTACATCAATAAAAACGATGTCTGAACGTGGCGTCATTAGCGAACCAACTTTACTTTCATCCAAGCGCCAAACATTATCAAATAAATCTTTCTCTGCCTGAATTAAAACCCCAGACTGGGCACCAGCTTCAAACATGGTTTCAATATCTTCTTCAGAAACTTCGTCGTTACGTTTAGTTGATAAGCCAAATAAGCGCAAAATCGAGTCACTTAAGAAAGCAAAACTAGTTACAATTGGCAATAATAATTTAATTACAAACGTAGTAACTGGAGCAAGCGTAACTGCTACCGCTTCAGGATATAATATCGCGATTCGTTTAGGTAAAATATCACCAAAAAGTATCAATAAAAAAGTCACTACAACAAAAACAGAAACTGAAGCAATATGAGCTTCCTGTCCATGAAAGTATCCCATTTGAATAAAGTATGACGCAACTTTACCTGACAATGAAGCCTCAACAAAAGCCCCCTCCAACAAAGTGACAACAGTCAAACCTATTTGGGTTGTTGCAATTATATGCGTCGGATTTTCGGCTAACTTTAATGCTCGAACAGCATTTTTGCTACCATTATCAATCAAGGTCTGCAAACGAGTTTTTTTTGAAGCTATCACCGACATATCGGAAATAGTAAATAATGCATTTGCTAAAATTAAACCAATAACTACGATCATATCAGATGACATTTAATTCCTATTCATTAATATTTAAAATTTCTTTGAGTCCAAGCAGTAATAGATCAGGCACAATATCATCAAAAACGCTGGAAGTATTTAGTAAGGTTGCAAAACCACCAGTGCCAATAACAATCAAATCACGGCGCTCAATAGCATACTCATGAATAACTTGTGCGATTAATTCTTTTACTGCTCCAGTTTGACTGTAATATAAGCCAGACTGAATCGCCATCCGCGTGTCTTTGGAAATAGCCTGCTTAGGAGCTGAAATATTTACCGTAAACAATTTAGCCGTATTATGCTGTAAACTTTCCATCATCAGACGAATTCCAGGCAGTACTGCACCGCCAACAAATTCAGCTTGTGGTGTAATATAGATCACCGTAGTAGCCGTACCGAAATCAAAAATCAATAAGTGCTTATTGGGATATTTACTTATTCCACCTACAGCACCAGCGATTAAATCCGCACCAATTTCCCCTGGATTATTTGAAGCAATTTTAATTCCGGTCTTAACTCCCGGCTTAAGAAACAATGGTGTTATCTTGAAATATTTAATAAATGCAGAAGTAACACTATAATCCACTGAAGGGACAACCGAAGCAATTGCTACCCGCTTAATTTGCGTGGGGTCAATACTATTTTCACGTAATACCTGCAAAATAAACAACGCAAACTGATCTGATGAGCCAACGTGGCTAGTATTATGGCGAAATTGGACTAAGATTTCACCATTTACATTAAATACACCACTGTGTATCTGTGAGTTACCGATATCGATACATAAATACATTACACTGATTCCTATGATAATTTCTTCATAAAATACTGAGTTAAATCGCTCTGATAACCATGATTACGATAAAATTTATGTGCACCACTTTGACGGCGATGCAAGCCACTAGTAAGTTCTATTTTATCACAACCTTGGGCTTTAGCATAATTTTCTGCAAAATTAAGTAGCTGGCTGCCGATTTTTGCTCCACGCTGCTCATCATCAACAACCAAAGCTGAAACTTTATAGCCCAAGCACCGTTGCAATGCAACCATCTGGCAATAACAACTCCAATAAAACCACAAATTTCACCTTGGGTCTCTGCGACAAAAATACTATAATGCTTATCGCTCAAGCATAATTCAATATTTGCTTGCAGCTCAGATAAAGTTATCGAATATCCCAGTTGCTCGATTAGCTTGATTAATATAGTCACATCACTAGGTATTACTTTACGAATTATTACTTGCTTCACTATCATTCAACTCCGCTAATAATACCGCCAATCCTGCTTCATCAATCAACTTAATACCCAACTCATTGGCTTTATCAAGCTTACTGCCTGCATCGCTGCCAACTATGACATAATCAGTTTTTTTGGAAACGCTACCCACTACTTTTGCACCAAAATTTTCCCAACGAGCTTTAATTTCATCACGTTTAATATTAGCAAAACTACCTGTAATAACAAAAGTCTTACCGCTAACCTCATGGTGGTATAAGTTATCGGCAACCAAAGGTGGATAATTAACACCCAATGCCAATAATTCTTCTATAATTTTGCAATTGTGAACTTCACTAAAAAAATTAATAATTGACGCAGTGACAACTTCACCGACATCTCTTACCTGTAACAGCTGTTCTTTATTTGCAGACATCAATGCATCCAGATTACCAAAAGCGCGCGCCAAATCTTTAGCTGAGCTCTCTCCGACATGACGAATTCCTAAAGCATAAATAAGTCGCGGCAAAGTCGTAGCCTTACTTTTCTCAATCGCAGCGATTAGATTGGTAGCGCTTTTCTCAGCAAAGCGTTCTAACTCTAACAACGGCTCTACTTGCAAACGAAAAATATCCGCAACATTATTAATCAGCCCAGCATCAACCAGTTGCTCGACACTCTTTTCGCCTAAGCCATCAATATTCAATGCCAACTTACTGCAGAAATGGGTAATTGCTTGTTTTTTTTGTGCAATACAATATAATCCACCCGAGCAGCGCATAATGGTTTCATCTTCTTCCTGTATCACATGTGAACCACATACTGGACATTCTTTAGGCATACTAAACTCTTCAAATGAAGAAGTTCTGCGTTCAATTAGCGACCGAGAAATTTCTGGGATAACATCACCAGCACGGCGCACTAAGACAATGTCACCAACGCGGACATCTTTACGCCGAATCTCATCCTGGTTGTGCAAGGTAGCATTAGTTACTATCACACCAGCTACATTCACAGGTTTAATTCGCGCAACTGGAGTTAACGCACCAGTTCGCCCGACTTGAACATCAATCGCCAATATCTCAGACTCAACCTCCAGCGCAGGGAATTTATACGCAATCGCAAAGCGTGGTGCGCGAGCAACAAAACCAAGTTTTTGCTGTCCAGCTATTGAATTTAACTTATAAACTACACCATCAATGCCAAAAGACAAACTATTACGTTTCGTCATCATCTGCTCATAATAGGCGCTTAGTTGCAAATTACCTTGTAACAGGCTACACTCATTGGCAATAGTAAAGCCAGCAAACTTTAAAAAATCTAACTCTTGGCTAAATGAAGCAAATTGTCCACCGCTACATTGCGCCAACGCATATGCATAAAAACGTAAAGGACGAGCGGCAGTAATTCCGCTATCTAACTGACGAATACTACCAGCTGCCAGATTACGTGGGTTAGCATAAAGTTTTCCACCATTTTCACTTTGTTTCTGATTTAAACTGACAAAATCTGAATTTAGGATTAAAATTTCACCACGTACTTCAATAACTTCTGGAGCTAATAAATCGCTGGATATATTAAGTGGTATATTACGAATAGTTTTAACATTAGCAGTCACGTCTTCACCAGTAAAACCATCACCACGGGTAAGTGCACGAACCAAAACTCCATTTTCATACAGCAAACTAATTGCCACACCATCATACTTTGGAGAAGCAATAAATTCTAACTGAGCTTCATCCATTACGAGTTCTTTCGCTATTCGCGCAGTGAACTGAAATAATTCATGATGACGTAAAAATGCTTCATCTTGTTCAGCATCCAAAAAAACATTATTCAAAGATAACATTGGAATCTGATGTGGATATTGATTAAATTCCCCCAATACAGCTCCACCAATCCGCTGAGTTGGACTATCACTTTGTTTGTATTGAGGATAGCTCGCCTCTAATTCCAACAAACGTCTAAATAAACGATCATATTCTTCATCAGAGATTATTGGCGCATCATGGCTATGATAAAGCTGATTATGATGATTTAATTCATTTGTAAGAGAAATAATTTCCTGTTCTTGTGGATTACTCGGTGAAAATAGATCTGACATATATACTCAATCAACAATATTTAATTTTTGTGCTAATTCGTGCAAGGCAACAATCATTCGTGCAGGTACATCAGCTATTTGAGTCAAAATATCCTCAACTGCAAGAACGAGCACTTCTGCTTCATCTTTAGACATAACAAATTTACGCAATTCATTTAATGCATTATCTTTATCTTGCCAAACTACTGTTACCTGAGAACTAATAACTTGCCTTAATTCATCGTCACCAATTTGAGGATAGTTTTTCTTAGCCCAACTGATCAAGGTTGCAGCGCTGGAAGCCTTAATTTCATGGCGACCAACCAGTAATAGCGCAACGACGCGAAAGATTGCCTCTAACCGTGAAGTTACTGGCATTTTTTGCAAAGTCTCAGCGGTGTAATTTGCCATTAATTTATCACGTTCCAATTGAGTTAAGCTTGGCGTATATCGCGGAATGCCTTCGTCGGTATTCCAATATTTTTGCATTTCAGAATTACCCCACAAATTAAAAAAAGTTTGTTCCATCAGATTATCACGTAGATTTTGCAAATTATGTAAATAAGACGCAATCCATTTCGCTTGCATATCTTGCCAAATCAACCATTGATTATCTTCGGCTAATTGTTTGCGATCTTTTTTAACTTGTTCAGCCAATGTAGCAAAAATCTTCATTGCTGGATTATATTTTTCAGAAAACAGCCAATAATTCCAGCGTAAAGGTTGTGTGTCTTTCGCTACACGTGCGACTAACGGATTATGATACATTCTAAACAGCGGATGAATAAAGCTTTCATAAAAACCATCTAATGCCTGAGAACACTTATTAACTGTGGCAAATACCCTATCATCCTCTTCACTATTATAACCGAGGGCTTTTATATCCTCGATAGTACGAGCAGCATACTTAGCGTGCAATGGTGTACCATCTTCAGCACCTTCTGGCGTTTCCAGAACTAGCTCATACAATCCAGGTGGTAGCAAATCAATTGTATCCATATTTTCAACAAATAATTTATTTTCCCGTTTGGCAACTTTGCTGCCTGTGAAAAGCGCCAGATGTCCAACCTTATGATTAAGGCAATAAATAATAGTTTTACCACGAGCAATAATTTCATCAACATCCTGATATAAATCAGCAATCCACCCAGCAGATTGCGCTGGAGGGCTAATATTATCACCATCAGAAATAAAAGTTACAATCGGAGAACTAATTTCACGTGGATCTAATTTAATTCCATCACTAGTTGTTAACATTCCAGTCGTTAATTGATTACCCACAAAGAATTTATCTACAATCCATTTAATTTCACTACGATTTAATTCGCCAAAGGATCCTAACCAACGCTCAAACTGTAAAAATCTTTCACTATCTTGATCTACGTTAGCAAACAAATCATACTGCTTGCCCCATAAGAAATTGTCAAAATTAAGAATGTTAAAATTCATCACCAAGTTGGTACCATCGAACCGTCCACCACCGATATCCCCTAAAAGAGAGACTAACCATGATCCACCAAGCATGCCACCGATATAGCGCATTGGATTACGACCACGTTCACCATTCCAGTAAGATAATGGCGAGCCCGCAATCAGCAAAGGACCAAATAATTCAGGTTCTTGCATTGCGCTGAACATAGTCAGATAACCCGCAGCACAATTACCAATTGCACATAATTTAGGACTATTTGGATGTAACCTTGCAACCTCTTTGTAAAACCTTACCTGCCCGCGAATAACATCTTCATAATTTTGTTCACCAATTGGTTCTGCATCAAAACCAATAAAGTAAACTGGATGCCCATGCTTTAACGCAGCTCCAATTTCGCTGTCTTTTTTAAATCCTGCTATCCCAGGACCACGACCAGCACGAGGATCTTGGATAACATATGGTCGTTTGTTTATATCCGTAGGGTGATCAGCTAATGGCACTACTTGCGCCAACCAATAATTAATTGGTGGATTAAAATCCGCACCATCAAGAATCTTTTCAATTTCAAAGGTCAAAACAGTACTTGAATTTTCACTAGTCATCATCACCATATCGTTACCACGGCGGCGCATAACATCCATAAATAAAATACTTCGTTGACAAACATCCATGCAATAAGCAAAAAAATTATTATTTATAACATTGTTATTCATCTTGCATACCTCCAAATAAAAAACCTCACCCAAGGATGAGGAATTATTATTAAACTACGCTAGGGTAAAACCCGTAAAATAAGTTCAGAGCCCAGTTCAATGTTCTGGCGCTTACAACTGTTGATATAGTTGACAACTTGTTTTTCAAGGGCTGTAAAATCTTTTTCAGTCATAACCAATTTATTGGTAGTAAGTAATCTTGATTCAAAATATTGCATATATTTTTCTGCAAAGTCGAAGATTTTATCAATTGCATCCATTGGGTTAGCATGATGGTGTAATTTGGAATTAATTGAAAATGTTCGATAATTACCTAACTCATTTAATGGCTTGGCATTTTCATCGCGGATATCAAAATAAACTTTACCATCAAAACAATATTCAAATACACCACCATTATTTCTAAAACCATTACTTACAAAGTATTTATTCAAATGACGAAATTCCAAGGCTTCTTTATTGACAATATATAAAGCCAACTCCAGCTCACTACTTGAAACTTGTTTTAGTTGTTGTTGAATCTTACGTAATTCTAATTCAGAATCTGTCTGACGAATATGTCCCTCATGATGTAGAGCAAATTTAGCAAGCTCATTAAAGATGTTGATTAATTGCAATTCTGACATTACACCTTCAGAATCAACAAGGTCAACCACTAAACGAACTCCAATTGCAGCATATTTTTTACCACGTTCAAATAAACTCCACTGCAAATTCTTTTCCAATACATAGTAAACTGCACTTTTTGCGGTAAACTGGCTGATGTCAGGCAATACTTTAATTTTTGCCACACCTTCAAAACAAATATCAACTACGTGGTCTAGGTTTAAACTAACTCTATCAACAAAAGGAAATTCTACTTGATCAAATTTATTAAAAATAGGATTGTGTTGAACATTTTCAGTATCTGGCGTATCTAACAGTGGATCAAAATTAATTTCTTTTTGTTCAAGCTTGGTTTCTATTTGCCTTAACTCTTGATCTTTATGCGAAGTCTCAAAACTACTGCGTCTATCATCATTTTGGTTTTCAAAAACTACTCCCTGAACGTCATTTAAGGCATCACCTGTTGCTTGGTTAAAATTATTTTCAATCATTTTTTTGAATTTATTTTCCTGGTAAATATAATAACCAATAATTACTAGGACAATACACGCCACAACACCAATAATTGCAATTTGAATTTGGTTCATCAACTGTTACCCTCAATAATAGTTCTGATTAATCGAAATAGCTTAGTAAAATTACGGTTTTGCTGAAGTTCGCGCTCTTTGCGCACTGCTCGCAGCAAACTTCTTAATTCACCAATGTCGAAATTAGAATATGTTGCACTAAAGCGATCAAGCACTTCATCGCCAGAATTAAGCAACTCATCGCGCCATTTTTCAGAGAGATGAAAAATCTGAGTTGACTTTACGTCATCACCATTAAGGTACTCCAAACGACTTTGAATTGCTTCAGCATCGACCTGACGCATCAATTTGCCAATGTACTGATATTGGCGACGGATTGCTCCATTGGCGGTAATTTTTTGCGCCATCTTGATTGCTTCAAATAAATTTGCTGGTAAATCGAGTTTGGCTAACTTCTCTTTTGAAGTCTTAACTAATTCAACGCCCAAATCTTGAAGCGCTTCCACTTGCTCTTTACGTTTCGTTCGGCTAAGAACTACTTCTTCATCATTATCGCTATGCTGGTTGTTATTCATTATTTAATTTTTATCACTTGATATATAGTATTAGGCATAATCTTACTATATTTTAGTCTGTGATTATGAGTTAAAATATCGCCTCAGCCAAATTTGATGCGAAAGAATGTTATGACTAAGCTAGATTTTCTCTATACACAACCACAATTAAACGAGATTGCCGATCAAATAATTGATTTATCATTACAAGAAGGAGCTTCTGATGCTCAAGTAGAGCTAAGTGAAAGTATTTCAACTGACATTGAAGTTTTAAATCAAGAAATTGAAACCTTTGAGACAAGTCATGAAAATCAATTACTTCTCACCGTTTATATGGGACATAAAAAGGGTCACATCGGAATCAGCAGTATTAGATTAGAAAATAGCCGTGACATAATTAGACAAGCTTTAGATATTGCCAAATACACAGAAGAAGACAGAGCTAATGGGTTGCTTGAAAAAGAATACATTGTAACCTCGCTACATGATGATTTACAACTCTATGCTCCATATCCTATCAATAATAATGAATTAATTACACAAACCAAAGAATTAGAACAAACCGCATTAGATTTGGAGCCGCTAATCAGCGCTTCTGACGGAGCATCGACAACACTCACTCGCTACAATTTTGTCACTGCAAATACACATGGATTAAATCATGGCTATCAAACCTCGCGTTACTCCAAATCGCTTAGTTTAATTGGTAAAAATACACAAGGCATGCAAACTGATTATTGGTACAGTTCAAGCCGTATTTTTACGAACCTAAGTGCGAACCGTGAATTAGCACAGAAAACTGTCAATCGGGTAAAAAGGCGTTTAACATATGGAAGCTACACATCAGGAAAACCTGCGATAATTTTTGAAGATACTATAGCTAAGTCAATTATCGGTAGCCTAATTGGTGCACTGAGTGGTGGAAGTCTTTATCGACGCTTAAGTTTTTTAAACGACAGTATTGGACAGCAAATTTTACCAAGCTGGTTTAACATGTATGAAGATCCATTTATAATCAATGGACTTGCTAGCTGTTATTTTGATAACGAAGGTAGTGCTGTCGCACGAAGAACCGTAATTGAATCTGGTAAGGTTCAAGGTTACTTTTTATCAAGTTACACAGCACGCAAAATGAATATGCGTTCAACAGGGAATGCAGGAGGAAGCCATAACATCTATGTAACACCTAATCATCACGGTAATTTAGAATCTCTAGCACGTGAAATGCAAAATGGTTTAATTATCATTGAAACAATCGGGCATGGTTTAAATATGGTGACAGGTGATTATTCAGTTGGAGCTTCAGCATTAGTAGTAATTAATGGTGAAATCAGTCATTTTACTGACAACCTGACTATTGCTGGGAACATGCGCGAAATTTTGCAACAAATTGCACTAATCAACGATGATACAGAATTTAGCTCAGTAAACTGCGGAGCTATGCTGATTAACGCAGGAATTATTCAAGTAAGTATTAAGTAGAAGCTAGCAATCACTTCCATAAAATTTGACGTCACGACAATTAGCAACCTAGCCCTAGCGCTAGGTGCTTTGTTAGTTATAGCGACTTTAATTATTCAGTTTAGTGTGCACTGCAGCATCCAAAGACACACTAAAATGTTAGGTTTTTGCTATACTATCAACCTACGAACAGAAGTCGGTTTTATGTCATTTGAACTATATTCCTGTTAATTATAATTACCAAATAGACATTCTTAAAAACCGACAATTATTTTTAGGTTAAACCCAAATTTATGTAAAGAGTGAGAGATATGTCCAATATTCAATCCGTTTTGACAGAACAACGAATGTTTCCGGTAAATCCTGATTTTGCAGCACAGGCAAATATCCGTAGCGAACAGCAATATCGCAATATGATTGAACAAGCAGAATCTGACTATGAAGGTTATTGGGGAGATTTGGCGCGTCAATATATCGATTGGAATACACCGTTTAGTACAGTATTAAACCAAACCAATGCACCGTTTTATAAATGGTTTGAGGAAGGTACTCTGAACGTTTCTTATAACTGTCTTGATCGGCATCTTCTAACTCACCCACATAAAACAGCCATTATTTTTGAATCAGATTCAGGACATGTCGAAACAGTAACGTATAAAGAACTTCATAATAAAGTCTGTCGTTTTGCCAATGGTTTAAAATCTCTTGGCGTAAAAAAAGGTGATCGCATAGTAATTTATATGCCAAACAGCATTGAGGCTGTTGTGGCAATGCAGTCATGTGCACGAATTGGAGCGATTCATTCAGTTGTCTTTGGTGGATTTTCAGCTAAAGCCATCCATGAACGGATTCATGATGCACAGGCTAAAATTTTGATCACTGCTGATGCACAAAAACGTGGCGGAAAAATATTTCCACTTAAAGATGATGTTAACCAAGCGCTAAAATTATCAGAAAATACTTCAATTGAAAAAGTTATTGTGCATAAACGAACAGGTGAAGAGCATAATTGGGTTGAAGGACGGGATATATGGTGGCATGATGTAATTCGTAACCAATCTGATTCATGTGAACCTGAATGGGTTGATTCTGAACACCCCTTATTCATTCTATATACTTCTGGCTCTACAGGTACACCTAAAGGTGTTCAGCATGCCAGCGGTGGGTATTTGCTTGGTGCAATCACAACTATGCGTTGGGTTTTTGATATTAAACCAAGCGATGTTTTCTGGTCAACTGCAGACGTTGGCTGGATTACGGGACACACTTATCTTTGTTATGGTCCTCTAGCAGTTGGTACTACACAAATTATTTTTGAAGGTGTTCCTACTTATCCATATGCAGATCGATTCTGGCGAATGATACAAGAACACAAAGTTAGTATTTTCTATACAGCACCAACAGCAATTCGTGCGCTAATAAAAGCCGGTGGTGACTTACCTAAAAATTATGATCTTACTTCACTACGTTTGCTGGGTTCAGTTGGTGAGCCTATTAATCCTGAAGCATGGTTATGGTATTTTAACGAAATTGGTGGCGGTCGCTGTCCAATTGTTGATACTTGGTGGCAAACTGAAACAGGTTCAAATATTTTGGCTCCGATGCCAGGTATTACCCCACTGATTCCAGGTTCTTGCACCCGCTCAATCCCTGGGATTTTTGTTGATATTATCGACGAAAATGGACATAGTGTTAATGATAATGGCGGTGGCTACCTAGTAATTAAGAAACCATTCCCATCCCAAATCAGAACAATTTGGAATAATCCAGAGCGCTTTGTTAAATCATATTATCCTGAAGATATTGGTGATGGTAAATATTATATTGCTGGTGACTCCGCTCATCGTGATGAAAATGGTTATTACCATATTCTTGGTCGGGTTGATGACGTTTTAAATGTATCTGGACACCGCTTGGGAACAATGGAAATTGAATCAGCATTAGGTTCAAACCCTAAGGTGGCAGAAGCTGCCGTCGTGGGTCGTCCACATGATATCAAAGGTGAATCAATTGTTGCTTTTGTTGTACCTAAAGGTGAATTACCAAAAGGCGAAGATAAAGCACGCTTGATTGCTGAATTACGTGAATGGGTTGGTAAAGAAATTGGTAATCTTGCAAAACCAGATGAAATTCGCTTTGGTGAAAATTTACCCAAAACACGCTCTGGGAAAATTATGCGAAGAATTTTGCGTAGTTTGGCCAAAGGTGAAACTATAACTCAGGATATTTCAACTCTAGAAAATCCGGCAATTCTAGAACAGCTTAAATAACAATAAAGGAATTTGTTCTATTCTGAACAAACTTCTCTTTTTCCTAAACCACCGTATCAACGGTGGTTTTATCTTAAATTAGTCAGTAAAATTGTAAAGAATAGAGAAAATTAGTTTGCTAAAATATATTCCTCTACCTGTTGAGTACTCGCCACGTAGCGCGCTAGTGTAAATAACCAATCTGATAAACGATTAAGATATTGTAATGAACTGGGATGAAATTTAAACTCCACCCCAGCTGCAACTAATTTACGCTCTGCACGCCGACAAATCGTTCGCGCAATATGAATAGTTGCAATGGGCTGGCTACCTAGCGGAGATATAAAATTAATCAATGGCGGCAGTGTCAAATCCATCTTATCGATAGATAATTCAAGGTTAATCACTTCTGCACTCAAATCAAGATCAGCGTATTTAACTGCACCAGCCAAATGAGCATTGAGGTGAAATAAATCATGAATAACCTCTACAATAACCTCATTAGTTTTGGTGTCATCTAGCAAGCTATGTACTAGACCTAAATGAGCACTGAGTTCATCAATATCGCCAATTAAATCCAAACGCAAATCATCTTTGCTTGTACGACTGCCATCAAAAAGGCAAGTTTCGCCTTGATCACCAGTTTTAGTGTAAATCTTCATGTATAGTTTTATCCTTATGCACAAAATACATTATTGCCGCGAAAATACAAATTATAATCACTGCAGCCAAAAAAATTAAACTAGTTATTATATCCGCAAGTAACATTAAGCCACAAATAAGCACTGCCAGTAGCACCGTAACAATAGGCAATACGGGAAAAAATGGCGCTTTAAATGAGTGTTCATGTGCACCTTTTTTAGCTAATTTAAGCTTAATAAAAGCAGCTAATGACAGAGCATAAACAAACACCGCACCTAAACCTGAAATACTTACCAATACGGCAGTTTGATTGCTTAATGCACAAATAACTCCAATCACACAACACAGAATAATTGAATTTACTGGAGTTAGTAGCTTAGGTGCAATATAACTTAGACTATGAGGTAATAATCTTGCTCGCGATAACGCAAACACCTGACGCGATGCACCAAAGATGATGCCATGAAACGATGCGATCAGTCCAAATATCCCCAGATAAATCATCATTAAAGTAAGCCAGCTATCACTCGAACTAATTGCGGCTAATACTTTGGGTAATGCATCATTCCCACTAACTAAAACCGAGCTAGGTAAGATACCAGTTGAACAAACAATCACGGTTAGCGCAAAAATTAATAACGTAATAATTGCAGTTATCAAACCACGTGGAATCGCTTTCTCTGGATTTTTTACTTCTTCAACACACATTGCCACGCCTTCAATGCCCAAAAAGAACCAAATCGCGAAAGGTAATGCTGAGTAAATTTGACTAAAGACACTACTTTCGAGCGCGGGGCTAGACAAAATATTAGCGATATTAACATGTGGTAAAGTTGCGCCAAAAAAAATCACTAAAACCAAACTCGCAATCAAAGTTACAATTAACTCTAATGTCGCAGCGAAGGCAACTCCAGTAAAATTCAAAATCCCGAAAATGATAAAAAATGCTACCGTGACATGTACCGCATTAAAAACCGGAAAGACATAGTGAACGAAAGAGCCAATTGCCAAACCAATTGCTGGAGGAGCGAATAAAAACTCAATTAAAGTTACCGCGCCAGCAATAACGCCCAATTTATGTCCAAACGCAGCTGAGACAAATGAGAATGGTCCACCGCTATTTGGTACCATTGCAACTAACTCAGTATAACAAAAAATAAAACTCAAATAAAACAAGCCGACAGCGGCAACAACTAGCAACATAATTACGGGAGAAGCTGTTATCAACCCGTAGTTCCAACCAAAATAATCACCGCTGATTACCAGTCCAACTCCCATTGCCCAGATATGCAAGGCCGTTAAAGTCTTTTTTAAATGTGTTTTATGAGACATAATTAGCTCCATTTATAATCTGCTGTAATGCAGCTGGTGAAAAATCATCTTTTAACTGAACGCCAGAATATCCTAATTCAAAAGCACGATGAATTAGATAAGTTAATTTCTCAGCCGCTTGAGTATAGCTAAGACCATTACGATGAATATTAGAGATACAATTGCGCTGTTCATCGGTGCTGTTTATTTTAGAATTATAGGTAAAATAAATACTCATGCTATCATTGGAACTAAGCCCTGGACGTTCACCAATTAAATTAACCACTAGTTTAGCTTTAAAAACATCATTAACCTTATCGGCAAAAGCTACCCTCGTCTGTTTAGAGATTATAATTGGTGCAACTGACCAACCCATTTTAGCAAATAGAGGCAATAATTGCTTAAGTAATGCCACAGCATGACTCTCAATTGCTAGCGATGACAAACCAGATGAAATCACAATTAATATATCCTGTGCAATATATTCTGGGTGCGTGGTACATAATTGCATTAGTTGCTCGTGAGACTCTGGATTTATTGAACGCCCCAAGTCTGGACGAGTTAAAAATTGATCCAAAGAGGTGACTAATGAATTTGCTTGATAAATTTCGCGATCGGTAATTTGCCGAATCTTATCTGCTAATTCGTTTAAATCCAGCTCATTATAGACTGCATCTTTAGCTGCCGCAAAATCTAGCTGAAAATCCAGCCAATTTTTGGTACGGGTATGTCCACCACTATGACCGATGGCAATCCGTGCATTGGTAAATTTAGTCAAATTTGGTGCAACACGATCATTTTGCTGAGCAATAAGTTGCTCTTTAACCGATAATTTTGTCATTTTCTCACCTCGTTACGCTTGGAGTAAGTAATTTAACTGTGCAAATTGAGTTTTATTGATCAATTTACCATCCCAAATTTGCTGCTCTTTAAGCCAGCTCTCAAATTCAGGTGCTGGACGAAGTCCCAATAAATTACGCAAATAAATTGCATCGTGAAATGACGTGCTTTGATAATTAAGCATAATATCGTCCGAACCTGGAATCCCCATAATAAAGCTACATCCGGCAACGCCTAATAAAGTTAGCAGGTTATCCATATCATTTTGATCTGCATCAGCATGATTAGTGTAACAGACATCACACCCCATCGGTAAACCAAGTAATTTACCGCAAAATTGGTCTTCTAGCCCGGCACGAATAATTTGTTTGCCATTATAAAGATATTCAGGTCCAATAAAGCCTACTACCGTATTTACCAGCAAAGGGTTAAACTCACGCGCAACTGCATAAGCACGAGTTTCAATTGTCTGCTGATCTACCCCATGATTAGCATTAGCCGATAGCGCACTACCCTGTCCAGTTTCAAAATACATATAATTTTGCCCTCGATTAAGTTCTTTGCCTAGCTCAAATGCCTCCTGCAAAACCTCAAGGGAAACGCCAAAGCTACTATTTACCCCCTCTGTACCGCCAATCGATTGAAAAAACAAATCCACTGGTAACTTACGCTTGGCAAGAATGATACTATTAGAACTTACGCATTGACAGCCCATATAATGTTATGATTGATATTACGAAACGCCTTGGAACTTAGATGAAGAATAAAAGCAAACCATCAACTGCAAAATGCAATGCAGAAATATATAGCTCATATTTGATGAGTGAACCGAATAATGCAAGCTGTTTAAGATTGTCAGAAATTATGCCAGAAATATCACACGATAGTGT